>NZ_AYJW01000002.1 GCF_000497205.1 Saccharopolyspora rectivirgula DSM 43747 | reverse complement strand
GTTGGTTTGATTTGTTTTGGTCTCGGTGGGTGTGTCGGTGGTGGCGTTGTCGTTGGTTTGATTTGTTTTCGGCGGAGCGTTAGTGGCTGCGTTGTCCACCGATTGAGTTTTGCTGTGAGGGGATTTCGAGGCGAGCTCCTCGATGTTGCGGCTGTTGAGCGTCGGTTGCTGCCGCAGTTTCACCATGTGGGCCGCGGGCGGGTTGGCCAATCCGTTGAAGAACTCGTCAACTTTGGTGCGCAGGGACTTGCCGGCGGAACCGAACTTGTCCAGCACTTTGGAGAGGTTCTTCAACGCACTGGAGAGTTTGTTCATCCACTCCGATATCTTGTCGGCCCACTTGAGGGCGATCCGGACCGCGTCGGCGACCAATCCGCCGGCCGCGATCCCCGCGGTGGCCGCCGCTGCCAGACCCCACTTGAGAACTGCGCCGATGATTTCGCCCACCGCCATGGCGATCATGTCGCGGACGATGCCGCGCACCGCGCCGACCACGACACCGGCTCCTGTGACGGCTGCTTTCACCCCGTCGCAGGCTTGTCCGACGGTGTCGATGTGCTCGCTCGTATTGTTGCCCAGGTTGCGGTAGACCTCTGCGCTAACGCCTTCCCAGTCTGTGGTGTTCTGGGCAGCTTTCCTGTAGTCCTGCGCGGTGGCTTTCACCTCTTTGCCGATGTTCTCCCAGGTGCTCGCCATGCCGTTGATGGCGTCCGGATTGCCCATCAGCATGTCGAAGGGTGTGCGCAGGAAGCTGACGTTCTCGATCAGCCAGCCCACACCCCAGCCAGCGAGAGTGGAGAGAGGGTCCGCGGCCAAGCCGACCATGTCGATTCCGGCGCCGAGCGCGCTCAATCCTGCCGTGTCCCAGTCGCCGTTCTGGATGGCCTTCACCGTGCCGATGACGTTCTCCACGCCACCGGCGCCGGTGGCCGGGTTCGAAGTCCCCTTGGCTTCGGATTCCTTGCTGGATTCGTCGGCGGTGACTACGAGATCGTCATGCGAAGTCAACGTCCACTCCCTTGATGATGGCGCTGCTCTCCCCATCGGTGGCCTCGTAGTCGGCCGCGGTTTCGTCCAGTGCTTTCTTGATGGTTTCCAGGCTCTTTTCTTCGGACTGGATCATCGATTTCACCACATGCGCCAGAGCAATGGCCTCCATTGCTATGAATTGTCCGAAAATTCCGAACGCGTTGCTGTCCATGGTGGTTTGCGCGGCGCTGTGCGCGGTTCTGAGCCTACTGGCGAATTCTTGTACCTCGCTGCTGTGCTTTTTGATCACCGGGACGTCAGCGCGGAAACCGTCGTCGCTCACCGCAGGAAGCTCCTCTCGGTTCCGTCGTCGTAGTCGTCATCTTCGTCGTCGGAATCGTTTTCGCGGATGGTTGTGGGAGGTTCGTCTTCGTCTGTTCCGTCTCCCGCGTAACCATGTGGTAAATTGCTCTTCACGAATTCGAGAGCGGATCCTTCGCCGACGAACTCCTGCATGATGCTGACCATTTGACCGGCGGCTTCTCGCTGTGCTTGTCGCACGGTTTCCATGATGGATGCTGCTAGTCGCTCCGGTTGCGGATGTCGAAAGCCGTGACCAAAAGAAATGTCTTCGAGAACGCCGCTGCTGTTGACGCGGACAGTGATTTGGCCGTCTCGAGAAGTAGCGGTGGCGCCGACTTCGGCGAGCTTCGCTTGAGCCTGGTCAACGTCTTCCTTCAACTGCTGGAGTTTTGAGTTGTATTGCGCGATTAGATCATCCGGGTGCATGGCTTGGTGCCCCCAGCGGTGAGAAAGCTGAATATTGAAACAAATTCAGTATTATCGCTCTTTGCCCTGTAGATCATTACTGATATGAGGTGAAATGCCCTTGCTCCTGCGGTGCTCCGCAGGGCGCGGTTCGGCGGTGGGCCGGTTGATCGGCGCCCGAAGCGGTTGCGATAGGAACGAGGGCGTGAACGCACTGCTGGTCGCCGGAACGACGTCCGATGCCGGGAAGAGCGTGGTCGCCGCTGGGATCTGCCGGTGGTTGGCCCGGCAAGGGGCGAAGGTCGCACCGTTCAAGGCCCAGAACATGTCGAACAACTCGGTGGTGACGCTGGACGGCGGCGAGATCGGCCGGGCGCAGGCGGTGCAGGCGGCGGCGTGCGGGATCGAGCCGTCGGTGCGGTTCAACCCGGTCCTGCTCAAACCCGGCAGCGACCGCTCTTCCCAGGTGGTGCTGCTCGGCAAAGCGGTCGGCGAGGTGACTGCGCTGTCCTACCGGGAGCGCAAGAGGACGCTCTTCGCGGCCGTCACCGACACCTTGCAGCAGCTGCGCAGCGAGTACGACTACGTGATCTGCGAGGGAGCCGGCTCACCGGCGGAGATCAACCTGCGCGCCACGGACATCGCCAACATGGGGCTGGCGCGCGCGGCTGAACTGCCGGTCGTGGTGGTCGGGGACATAGATCGAGGCGGGGTTTTCGCCCAGCTGTACGGCACCCTGGCCTTGCTGGACCCGGCTGACCAGGCGCTCGTCAGCGGATTCGTGGTCAACAAGTTCCGCGGTGACCCGGCGCTGCTGGAGCCGGGTTTGGAGCAGCTGAGCTCCTTGACCGCCCGCCCGGTTTACGGCGTGCTGCCGTGGGAAGAGCAGCTGTGGCTCGACGCCGAGGACTCGCTGTCCTATGTGACCGACGGGGTGGTGGGGAAGCCGGCCCCGCCCCGCGGCGACCAGTGGCTGCGGGTCGCCGTGATCCGGTTGCCGCGGATCTCGAACGCCACCGACGTGGAGGCGTTGGCGGCCGAACCCGGTGTCGCGGTCCGGTTCGTCACCGAGCCCTCGCGACTGGCCGACGCCGACCTGGTGGTGCTGCCCGGGTCGAAGTCGACGGTGGCGGACCTGCACTGGCTGCGGGAAACCGGACTGGCCGGTGCGGTGCTGGCGCACGCGCGCCAAGGGCTCCCGGTGGTCGGTGTCTGCGGGGGTTTCCAGATGCTGGCGCGGCGCATCGTCGACGAGGTGGAGTCCGGTCGGGGCAGCGTCGACGGGTTGGGGCTGCTGGACCTGGAGATCTCCTTCGCCGCGGACAAGGTGCTCGCCCGTCCCGAGGGCGTGGCGTTCGGAGAAGTCGTGCGGGGCTACGAGATCCACCACGGGATCGCGAACAAGCGGGGTGACGTCGCCCCCCTGATCGAGCTGTCGGACGGGGAAGGCGAAGGCGGTGTCGCCGGCTCGGTGGTCGGCACGCACTGGCACGGGCTGTTCGAGAACGACGCGTTCCGCCGCCGGTTCCTGCGGTGGGCGGCGAAGGCCGCTGGGCGGGACGGTTTCGCGCCCGCCGACGACACGGTGTTCGCCGAGGTGCGCGCCCGTCAGCTGGACCTGCTCGGCGACCTGGTGGAGCGGTGCCTGGACACCGAGGCGTTGCAGCGGTTGCTGGACGACGGACCGCCGGCGCTACCGGTGGTCCCGCCGGCCGGGGAACCCGTGTTCGGCGGCTGAGCCGGTCACTCGTCGCCGCGGTCCGAGGTGCCGGAGCGCGGCTCGAGCTGGTCCAGCAGCTCGTTCAGGAAGCACGTCGCCTCGGCCACCGCCCGTTCGGTGTCCTTGTCCCGGATCGCGGCCAGCAGCCCGGTGTGCGACATGCGCTCGTCCACCAGCTGGGCCAGGGTGAAGGTGGTGGCCACGCTGGAGAGCACCGATTCGCTGATCGCCTCGTACAGCTCGGTCAGCACCGGGTTGTGGGAGGCGGCGACCAACCTGCGGTGGAAGGCCGCGTCCTCGCTGATCACCGCTTCGCCGTCGCCGCGGTCGATGGCGGCTTCGCGGGCCTGCATGAGGGTTTCGAGTTCGCGCAGGTCTTCTTCGGTGCGGGCCAGGGAGGCCAGGCGTGCCGCCTCCACTTCCAGCGCGCGGCGGACTTCCAGCACCTGGCGCAGTTCGGTGCCGCACAACCGGCGCACGGCGCCGGACAGCTCGTTGCGGGCGCGCACGAAGGTGCCGTCGCCCTGCCGGACTTCCAGCAGTCCGGCGTGGGACAGCGCCCGGACGGCTTCGCGCACGGTGTTGCGGCCCACGCCGAGCGCGGAGACGAGCTCGGACTCCGGCGGGATCTTGCTGCCGACCGGCCACTCCCCGGAGGCGACCAGGCCCCGGATCTGAGTGATGACCTGGTCGACCAGCCCGGTTTTCTTGGCTGTTACCAAGGGCACAGGAAAGGTCCTTTCATGGAAACATCCTACCTTTGACATACTGGAAACGATGTCCGTCGACCACCGTTTCCAGCACGTCTCCAGTCATGCGCAGGCCCAGCATGCCACTGCCAGCAGGCCTGCCACACCACCGGCTGGTGGCGCACCACCGAGCTCGCAGCCGGCTGCAGCGGCAGCCGGTGGGCTCCTGCTGGCCGGTGTCGCGCTGGCCGCGGCGAACATGCGGCCCGCCATCACCAGCCTGGGCTCGGTGCTGGGTGAGGTGCGCGACTCGTTGGGCGCCACCAACACCTGGGCCAGCGTGATCACCGCGGTGCCGACCGTGTGCTTCGGGCTGGCCGGCATCCTGGCGCCGGTGCTGTCCAAGCGGTGGGGCAGCAACCGGGTCGTCGGTGCCGCGCTGGCGGTGCTGACCGTCGCCATGGTCCTGCGGGTCGTCGACGGACCGTTCGCGGTGCTGGCCGGCACGGTGGTGGTGGCGGCGGCGATCGCCATGTGCAACGTGCTCATCCCCGTGGTGGTCAAGGAAGCCTTCCCCCACCGGGTGGGGCAGGCCACCGCCCTCTACACCACCGCCATGGCCTGCGGCGGCACCGCGGGGTCCACGTTCACGCCCTGGCTGGAGAACGCGTTGGGCGGCTGGCGGCTCGCCCTGGCCACCTGGGCCGTGCTCGCCCTGGCGGCCTGCTGCGTGTGGCTTCCGGCCGCCAGGCGGCAGGGCGGCCCGGCGCCGGCCGCGGCGTCGTCCCAGCCGGCTTCCTCCGGCGGTGTGCGCGTCCTGTTGAAGAACCCGCTCGCCTGGGCGGTCACCGTGTACTTCGCGATGCAGTCGCTGGTGGCCTACGTGGTCATGGGCTGGCTGCCGGAGGTGTTCAAATCCGCCGGCATGGACGCCACCACGGCGGGCGCGCTGCTGGGCGTCACCTTGCTGGTGGGCATCCCGATCAGCATGGTGCTGCCGCAACTGGTGACCAGGACCCGCAGCCAATCCGGCTGGGCCGTCGGGTTGGCGCTGACCGCCATCGTGGCGGTGCTCGGCCTGCTGCTCGCCCCTGGCAGCATGCCGTGGGTGTGGGCGGTGGTGCTCGGCGTCGGCATGAGCGCCTTCCCGCTGGCGTTGGTGCTGATCTCAGAGCGGACCAGCAATGCCGCCGACACCAGCCGGTTGTCGGCGATGGCCCAGAGCATCGGCTACCTGATCGCTTCGCTCGGCCCGTTCCTGTTCGGCGTGCTGCACGAGCTCACCGGGAACTGGTCGGCGTCCTTGGCCACCATCCTGGTCGTGCTGACGATCCAGGGGCTGACCGGGATCGTGGCCGGGTCCGACCGCACCGTGTGAGCGGTCACCGGAGCGGCAGGTTGAGCAGCGCGTTCTCGATCAGTTCCGGCATCGCCGGGTGGATCCAGTACTGGCCGCGCGCCATCCGCCGGGCGTCCAACCCGAACTGCATGGCCTGCACCAGCGGCTGCAGCAGCGTCGGGGCCTGCGGGCCGATGATGTGCGCGCCGAGCAGCTGCCCGGAGTTCGGGTCGGCCAGCAGCTTGGCGAACCCGGTGGTGTCCTCCATCGCCCAGCCGTAGGCGATGCCGGCGTAGTCCTGGGTGGCGGTGACGTGCTCCACCCCCTGCTCCCGGGCCTGCTGCTCGGTCAGCCCCACCGCGGCGATCTGCGGCGAGGAGAACACCGCGTGCGGCACGAACCGGTGGTCGGACTCCTGCAGCTGCTCCGGGTGCAGCAGGTTGTGCTGCACCACCCGGGTCTCGTGGTTGGCGACGTGCTTGAGCTCGTACTCCGAACTGATGTCGCCCAGCGCCCACACCCCGGGCACCGAGGTGCGCTGGTGGGCGTCCACCTTGATCTTCCCGGCGTCGGTCAGCTCCAGACCGCCGGCGGCGGCGTCGAGCAGGTCGGTGTTGGGCACCCGGCCGGTGGCCACCAGCAGCACCTCGCCGGAAACCGTCTCCGGCCCCTGCGGGCCGTCCAGGTGGAGGTGGATGGTCTCGCCGTGCTGCTCGACCCCCAGCTGCTTGCGCTCCAGCAGCACGTTGCTGCGCTCGGCGGCCAGCTCGGTGAACCGGCGGGAGATGTCGTGGTCCTCCTGCCGCAGCAGCCGGTCCGAGCGCGCGACCAGGGTGACCTCGACGCCGAGGGACGAGAAGATGTGCATGAACTCGGCACCGATGAACCCGCCGCCGACGATGATCATCCGGCGCGGGAGCTCCTCGAGCCGCATCACGGTGTCGCTGGTGTGGTAGGTGACGTCGTCCAACCCCGGGATGTCCGGGATCCTGGGGCGTCCTCCGGCCGCCACCACGATCTGGTCGGCGGTGATCTCCTCGGGGCCGTCCGCGGTCTCCACGGTGAGCTGCTTGACACCGGTGAACCGGGCCAGCCCGGTGTAGAGGGTGACGTTCGGGTTCTCCTCGGCCCGGTAGCGGCGGCCGCTCTCGGAGATGGTGTCGATCCGGCCGAAGATGCGGTCCCTGATGTCCGGCCACCGGACCTGCTGCAGCTCCAGGTCGACCCCCAACCCGGCGCCGGCGGCGGGAGCGCTGGCGACGTCGGCGGTGTGCACGAACATCTTCGTCGGTATGCAGCCGACGTTCAGGCAGGTGCCGCCGTAGGAGTCGGTCGGGCCGATCCCCTTGTCAACGATTGCCACGTCCCAGTCGGAGAACCGGTCGTCGAGGATCGAGTTCCCGGAACCGGAGCCGACGATGATCAGGTCGAAGTGCCGCACTGGTCCATCCTGTCCTAACTCGGGTGGCTATGGGAGCCCGGTCGGGGATGCGGGCGTCGATCAATGTCAACCCCGTGAGCAGGCCGCTGATTCCGCGCTGATCACGGGTGTTCCTCACACCCCACGCGTGGGCGGCGCACCACAGCAGGCCGGTCAGCAGCGGCAACCAGGGCACCGCGACCGAGCTGGCCAGGGATTGCACCGCTCCGAGGCCGCCGAGCCCGACCAGCCAGCGCCCGGTGGTCTGGACCCGGCGCGGCTCGGTCCCGTCGGCGCGCACGGGGCGCAGCAGGACCGCCCGCTGCCCGAGCGTGGCCCCGGTGGGCAGCGCAGCGGCCAGCAGCAGGAGCGCGGGGAGCAGCCATCTGGCGGCGGAGCGCGCCCCGGCCGGGAGCGGTCCGGACGCCAGGTGCGCACCCGTGGCCAGGAAGTCGCCGAGCCAGCAGAGGAGCAGCAGGTCGCAGGCCATCCCGGCCAGGCGGCGCGGCCGGGTCACCGGTCTGGGCAGCTGCGGTGGCCGGTCGACCGGGGCGGGCCGGGGCAGCAGGGGCCCGAGCACCCCGCCGATCAGCGCTCCGGTGGTGTTGGCCACGAGGTCGTCGACGTCGAACAACCGGTACGGGCACGGGTAGGCGAACCACAGCCCGGTCAGTTGGGTGAGCTCCACCAGCGCGGAAACGGCGAATCCGGCTGCCGCGAGCACCGGCGGCCGCAGCCGGAACGCGCTCCGCAGCAGCATGCCCAGCGGGAGGAACAGCAGGACGTTGAGCGCGAACTGCTGGTTCGGTTCTCGCGCCAGCCCGGCCAGCAGCTGCCGGCCGGACACCGGCAGGTCGAGCCCGGCGAGGCCGCCCAGCGGCACCAGTTGCGGCTGGTCGCGGCAGACGATCTCGGAGGACCGGTCGGGCAGCGGGCCGAAGGCGTAGTTGGCCAGCGCGCAAGCGTAGAGCAGCGCCAGGAAGCGGTGGGCGAGCCGTCCGGCGTCCGGGCTGCCCCGGAGGCGGTATTGGCGGGTCAGCACCAGCGGCAGCAGCAGTGCGGCGAGCACCACCGCGCTGGCGGCGGCGGAAACAGCGGGCAGCACCCGGTCCAATTCCTCTCCTGGCGGTCACGGGACGGAAGTCGCTGCCCGAGGAGAGGGCCGGGTGCTGCCCGCGGATTCGAGCTCGAGCCGGTTCTCCGCCTCGAATCACCCGTTGCAGTGATTCGATCAGTGCTGGTAGGTCGGGGCGAGGACGGCCCGGGCCAGGGTGTGGAACGCCAGGTTGAAGCTGACCACGGCCGGGCTGGCGTTCTCGTCCACGCCGAGCTTCTCGACGTCGACCGCGTGCACGGCGAAGTAGTAGCGGTGCGGGCGGTCCCCGGGCGGCGGAGCCGCACCGCCGTAGGCGCGCTCACCCATGTCGTTGGCGACGTGGAACGCGCCGGCCGGGAGACCGCTGCCGTTGCGGTTGCCCGCGTCGGTCGGCAGTTCGGTCACGGTGGCGGGCACGTCGACGAGCACCCAGTGCCAGAAGCCGCCCGGGATGGGGGCGTCCGGGTCGAAGCAGGTGACCACGAAGCTCTTGGTGTTCTCCGGGAAGCCTTCCCAGCGCAGGTGCGGCGAGAGGTTCTTGCCGTTGGCCCCCATCCCGTCGTACGCGTGGTCCTGGCTCATCGGCTGTTCGTGGGCCACGTCGTCCGAGGTGACGGTGAACGAGGGAACCTGGGGGAGCAGCGAGTACGGATCCGGGTCCACCGGACGTTCCAGGCTCATTTGAGCATCCTCCTCTTCTGCGAGGTCTCGAGGTGAACGATCACCTGCTCCCCAGCCTAGAGGTCGGGGCCAGCGGGCATCGCCTCGAATGCGCCTGGCGTGTTGCACGCGTGTGCGACTCCTCGGCCGGTCGCTGGGGGTTTGGTGCCGGCTCCGGCGGTGCTGCGGGCAGCGGGGCTGCGCAGCCGAACGACCAGTCCACAATGGATTAGCGGCGGCCGCCGGCGTCGACTCCGAGGAGGTCGCGCGGGACGTCGTGATCGACACCATAGAGATTTGCCGCCGTTGCCCGCACAATGACCAGCTGGCACTAGCTAGGAACAGGATCAGACCACGGCGGTGCAGCGAGGAACCCGGTGCGAATCCGGGGCGGTCGCGCCACTGTGACCGGGGAGCGGTCCCTCAAGTCGCCACTGCCCTCGCGGGTGGGAAGGCGAGGTGACCGCGTCGATCCGGGAGCCAGGAGACTCCTCCCGCCGTCCCCTACCGGGGCGCGCACCCCGAGAGAGGAATGCCGTGACTGAACACGCCGGCTCGCACTCCGGTGCCCGTGTCCTGCTGCTCTCCACCGCGGACACCGACCTCCTGGCGGCCAAGGCCTCCGGAGCGGACTACCGCGTCGCCAACCCCTCCCGAACGGATCCCGAAGAGCTGCCCGACCTGTTGGCCGGGATCGACGTCGCGGTGGTCCGGCTGCTGGGCGGGCGCCGGGCCTGGGAAGAAGGCCTGGACGCCGTGCTGGCCTCCGGGATCCCAGTGATCGCCCTGGGCGGCGAGGCGGCGCCGGACGCGGAGCTGATGAGCCTGTCCACCGTGCCCGCCGGGGTCAGCACGCAAGCCCTGGCCTACCTGGTGGAAGGCGGCCCGGAGAACCTGCGCGAGCTGGCCCGGTTCCTCTCCGACGCCGTGCTGCTGACCGGGGAGGGCTTCCAACCGCCCAAGAAGATGCCCGAGTTCGGGGTGCACGGCGACCGGTCTCGCGAGGCCGGTCGACCCACGGTGGGCATCGTCTTCTACCGAGCGCACGCGCTGTCCGGCAACACCGGGTTCGTCGACGTCCTCGCCGATCAGGTCGAGCGCGCTGGCGCGAACGCCCTCCCGGTGTTCTGCGGTTCGCTGCGCGGGCTCAGCGACATGGACGGCCTGCGGGAGCTGCTGTCCGACTGCGACGTGCTCATCGCGACGGTGCTGGCCGCCGGCGGGTCGGTCGCGGCGAGCGCCAGTGCCGGCGGTGACGAGGACTCCTGGGACGCCGGTGCGCTGGCCGCCTTGGACATCCCGGTGCTGCAGGGGTTGTGCCTGACCACCACCCGCGCCACCTGGAGCGGGAGCGACGCCGCGCTGTCCCCGATGGACGCTGCCATGCAGGTGGCGGTCCCGGAGTTCGACGGCCGGTTGATCAGCGTTCCGTTCTCCTTCAAGGAGAGCGGCGAAGACGGAATTCCGCGCTACGTGGCCGATCCGGAGCGGGCGCGGCGCGTGGCCGGCACCGCGACGGCCCTGGCCAGGCTCCGGCGGGTGGCGAACCGGGACAAGCGGTTGGCGATCGTGCTCTCCTCCTACCCGACGAAGCACTCCCGGGTGGGCAACGCGGTCGGGCTGGACACCCCGGCGTCCGCGGTGGTCCTGCTGCGCGCCCTGGCCGAAGCCGGGTACGACCTCGGCGGACTCGATCTGTCCGAATTGGATGGAGACGGGCTCGTCCACCGGCTGATCGAAGCGGGTGGCCACGACGTGGAGTGGCTGACCGAGGAGCAGATGGAGCAGGCCGCCATCCGGGTCCCGGCCAGCCGGTACCGGGAGTGGTTCGACGCGCTTCCGCAGGGCCTGCGGGAGGCCATGACCGAGCACTGGGGCGACCCGCCCGGCGAGCTCTACGTCGACGGCGAAGGCGCGATCTACGTCGCCGCGCTGCGGTTCGGCAACGTGGTGCTGCTCATCCAACCGCCCCGGGGCTTCGGCGAGAACCCGATCGCCATCTACCACGACCCGGATCTGCCGCCCTCGCACCAGTACCTGGCCGCGTACCGCTGGCTGGACGAGGAGTTCGGCGCGCACGCCGTGGTGCACCTGGGCAAGCACGGCACCCTGGAGTGGCTCCCGGGCAAGGGACTGGGCATGGCGGCAGACTGCGCACCGGACGCCGTGCTCGGCGACCTGCCGCTGGTCTACCCGTTCATCGTCAACGACCCGGGGGAGGGCACCCAGGCCAAGCGCCGCGGCCACGCGGTCGTCATCGACCACATGATCCCGCCCATGGCGCGCGCGGACAGCTACGGCGAGATCGCCAAGCTGGAGCAGCTGCTGGACGAGTACGCCATGGTCTCCGAGCTGGACCCGGACAAGAAACCCGCGCTGCAGAACCAGATCTGGGACCTGGTCACCAGCGCTGAGCTGCACCGCGACCTGCACCAGGAGGAACAGCCGGACGACGAGTCGTTCGACGACTTCGTCATGCACATCGACGGCTACCTCTGCGAGATCAAGGACGTGCAGATCCGGGACGGGCTGCACGTCCTGGGCCGCGCCCCGGAGGGCGAGGAGCTGGTCAACGACGTGCTCGCGGTGCTGCGGGCCCGGCAGATGTTCGGCGGCAAGGTCGGGGCCCTGCCCGGGCTGCGCTCCGCGCTGGCCGCGCACTTCGGGCTGGACGAGCAGGCGCTGCTCGCCGATCCGGGGGCGAAGGTGGACGTGCCGGAGGCGCTGCGCGGTCTGGTCGACGGCCCGGCGGCCACGGCCTCGGACGCGGTCGACCTGCTGGAGGAACTGGCCCGCCGGCTGGTCACCGAGCTGGCCCGCGCGCAGTGGCGGGCCGACCAGGTCGACCAGGTGGTGTCCGGGGTGCTGGCAGAACCGGTCCGGCAGGTCGCCGAGGTGCTCCGGTTCGCCTGCGCCGAAGTGGTGCCCCGGCTGCTGGGCACCACCCAGGAGGTCGCCAATCTGCTGCACGCGCTGGACGGCGGTTTCGTGCCGGCCGGCCCGTCCGGCTCCCCGACCCGCGGGCTGGTGTCCGTGCTGCCCACCGGGCGCAACTTCTACTCGGTGGACCCGAAGGCCATCCCGTCCCGCAACGCGTTCGACGTCGGTTCGGCGCTGGCCGAGTCGCTGATCGCCCGGCACCGGCAGGACACCGGGGAGTACCCGAAGTCGGTGGGCTTGACCGTGTGGGGCACCTCGGCCATGCGCACCCAGGGCGACGACATCGGGGAAGTCCTGTGGCTGATGGGGTGCCGCCCGGTCTGGGACGACGCCTCCCGCCGCGTCACCGGCTTCGACGTCGTGCCCCTGGAGGAGCTCGGCCGACCGCGCATCGACGTGGTGGTGCGGATCTCCGGGTTCTTCCGGGACGCCTTCCCGCACGTGGTCTCCCTGGTGGACGAGGCGGTGCGGACGGTCGCCGAGCTGGACGAGCCGGACGACTGGAACTACCTGGCCGCGCACTACCGCGCCGACGTGGGGGAGCACGGGGACGCCCGGCGCGCTTCGGCCCGCATCTTCGGCTCGAAACCGGGCGCTTACGGTGCCGGGTTGCTGCCGCTGATCGACGCGCGCAACTGGCGCAGCGACGAGGACCTGGCGGAGGTGTACGCGACCTGGGGCGGCTACGCCTACGGCAAGGGGCTGGACGGTTGCCCGGCCCGCGGCGACATGGAGGCCGCGTTCCGGCGCATCCAGGTGGCGGCCAAGAACGTCGACACCCGGGAGCACGACATCGCCGATTCCGACGACTACTTCCAGTACCACGGCGGCATGGTCGCCATGGTGCGGGCGCTCTCCGGGCGCAACCCGGCCGCCTACGTGGGGGACTCGGCCGTGCCGCACGCCGTGCGCACCCGGAGCCTCGCGGAGGAGACCAAGCGGGTCTTCCGCGCGCGCGTGGTCAATCCGAAGTGGATTTCGGCGATGCAGCGCCACGGGTACAAAGGTGCGTTCGAACTCGCCGCCACGGTGGATTACCTGTTCGGTTTCGACGCCACGGCCGGGGTCGTCGACGACTGGATGTACCAGAAGCTCGCCGACTCCTACGTGTTCGACGAACAGGTGCAGCAGTTCCTGCGGCAGTCGAACCCCTGGGCGCTGCGCGGGATGACGGAACGGTTGTTGGAAGCCGCCGAACGCGGGTTGTGGGAGGAGCCGGACGAGACCGTTCTCGACCAGCTGCGCGCGGTCTACCTCGACCTGGAGGGTGAGCTCGAAGGTTGAAGCCAGCGGAATTTCGACCGGCAGGGCTAATTTTCCGGAGTGGTGCCGGTTGCTTTCCGCTGCGGTGCCGCGAAAAACCGTGGTCAAATGCGAAAACCCTGCTGTGGCAAGAAGAATCTTGACCGCTGGATTTGGGTCGTACGGGTGGTTTTGCCGCGGACCTGTAACCTGTTCGGGCTCGCCTGGCGGGAGGGGCTGTATCTGAAGTCGCGCTGTGATCCTCTCTGTCATGGACACTTTGTCGGACCGGAGGAGGGCCGGTCATGGGGGACCGTTCCGGTGAGCTCCGGGGGAGGAGAGCAGCGAGATGGCAAGTGCCCTGCAGCGCATGAGCATGCTGGCGACGGGGGCGCTGGCAGCTGTACTGTCAGCCGCCTTCCTGACGCCCACCGCGAACGCTGAGCAGACCGGGTTCTCGTCCAGGCAGCCGATCGTCGGGGGACAACCGGTTTCCATCGCCGAGCACCCGTGGGTGGTGTACCTGGTCGACACCCAAGGGAACCAGTACTGCGGCGGCACCTTGGCGAAGGAGAACAAGGTGGTGACCGCCGCGCACTGCGTGCACTCGGAAACTCCCGAGTCACTGCAGGTCGTCGCCGGTCGGGAGGACAAGCGGAGCAATGACGGCGTCGTCGCCGCGGTCACGGACATCTGGGTGCACCCGCAGTTCCAGAACGCCAACCGCGGCTCGGACGTGGCGGTGCTCACGCTCGACCAGAACCTGCCGTACGAGTCGCTGCCGTTGGCTTCGGCGCGCGACGACGGGCTGTACCAGCCGGACACCCCGGCTTCGGTGTTCGGTTGGGGAGCCACGTCGGAAGGCGGGGCGGCGTCGGACGTGTTGCGCAAGGCCGATGTCCAGGTCATCGGGGACCAGGACTGCCAGTCGGCTTATCCGCAGTACCGCGGGGACCGGATGGTGTGCGCGGGAGCGCCGCAAGGGGGGATTGACAGCTGTCAGGGGGATTCCGGCGGGCCGCTGGTCGCCGGCGGCAAGCTGATCGGGATCGTCTCCACCGGCAGCGGGTGCGCTCGCCCCGGCTATCCCGGTGTCTACACCAAGGTCGCCGCTTACCACGACGACATCGCCGCTCAACTGGGCGCATGAGTCGACGTGGCCGGGGCTGCGGGAGCACGTCCCCGGCCACGTCGGCTTCAGCCGGTGACCAGGCCGATCGAGATGGTCAGGAAGGCCGCTGCGCTCACCGTGTCCAAGGTGCGCAGCACCCGGGGCTGTTGGAGGCGCTGGGCGATCCGGGAGGCGGCCAGCACGATGGTCGTTTCCCAGATCGCGGCGACTCCCAGGAAGACCAGGCCCAGCACGGTCAACTGCACCGCGGGCTGGGCGGAGTTGCCGACGAACTGCGGCAGGAAGGCGAGGCTGAACAGCAGCATCTTCGGATTGGTGATGTTGCTGAGCAGGCCTCGCAGGTAGGGGTTGCCGGGGGCCGGATCGCTCCGCTCCAGGGTTCCGGGGGAGGACTCCTTCCTGGTGAGCCACAAGCCGTGCAGGATGGCTCCGGCCAGGTAGAGCAGGTAGGCCGCGCCGATCCACTTCATGGCGGACAGCACGGCGGGGCGGCTGGCGATCAGGGTGCCCAGTCCGGAGATGGCTGCGGCCATCTGCACCGTGCTCGCGCTGTGGATGCCGGCCAGGGCCAGCAGGCCGGCGCGGCGGCCGTGGTGCAGCGAGGTGCGCAGCAGCAGGAACGAGTCGACGCCAGGAGTGAGCACCACGACCAAGCTGGCGATCAGGAATGCCGGTAGCGGTGTTAGGTCCAGCGACAACGCAGCCCCCCACAACGTGTTGGTCACTCGATCGGATGGATCTGCTCCTCCCGTCGGCGTGCTCGGCTGGCCCGGGCTTGGTGGCCGTTGGGCGCTGAGCGGGAATTCCGGCGGAGGAGCTAAGCGAGATCAGGAATCATCGCGTAAATATTCCTGCCGAAAGACATGATAGCGAAATTTTTTACTGCTCAGCTGTGAGTTGCGCCTCGTGTTTCCCGGGTGTCCGGGTGACTACCGTGTGTCGTCGGGAAGATCGACAACGGTGGAGGGGCGAAGTGGGGCGCACCCAGGGCGGCAAGAGCAGGGCGCTGCGCCGGATCGCTGCGGTCGGGGCCGCGGTGGCGGCGACCGCAGCAGCGGCTCCGGCGGCGAACGCGGCGCAGCAGCCGACTCCGCGGATCCTCGGCGGGGCGGAAGTCGGCCAAGGTCAGGCTTCCTGGGTGATGGCCATCACCGACAGCTCCGGGAAGCACTTCTGCGGTGGCGCTCTGGTCTCCCCCACCAAGGTCGTCACCGCGGCGCACTGCGCGGTTTCCCCCGTCGGGGGAGTGGTCCGGCCGGCCAGCGACTTCCGGGTGGTGGGCGGCCGGGTCGACCTGCGCACCGCACAAGGCGAGGTGCGCCAGGTCGAGCGGGTCTGGGTGCCTCCGACCTACCGGCACTACACGGAAGGCGACGACATCGCGGTGTTCACCCTGCGCGCCCCCATGCCCCAGCGGCCGGTCCCGCTGGTGGAGGCCGCGGACACCGAGGTCTACCGGCCCGGTGCCCTCGGTCGGGTCTACGGCTGGGGAACCACCAGCGAAGGCGGTCCCGGCTCGCCGACCTTGCGTTCGGTCGCGCTGCCGGTGGTTCCGGACGGCGCTTGCCAGCAGGCCTATCCCAGCTTCGTGCCGACCAGCATGTTCTGCGCGGGCTACCCGGAAGGCGGCAAGGACGCCTGCGCCGGCGACTCCGGGGGGCCGTTCGTGGTCAACGGCAGGTTGGCCGGGGTCGTTTCCTTCGGCACCGGATGCGGTCGGCCGGGCATGCCCGGGGTGTACACCCGGGTGGCGGGTTTCCTCCCGGAGCTGTCCGAACAGCTGTGAGCGCGCGCCGGCCCGCGTCGTCCGCGGCAGCGGGGTGTGGTATCGAATCCGGGTGACCCCACAGCTTCCCGCAGACGTGCACCGCGCCTGGACCGCGGACCTGAGCGCTGCGCAGCTCTACCGGATCTTGCAGCTGCGCGTGGACGTGTTCGTGGTCGAACAGCGATGTCCCTACCCCGAGTTGGACGGGCGCGACATGGAGGAGACCACCCGGCACTTCTGGATCGAGGAGCCGGACGGCCGGGTGGTGAGCTGCCTGCGGCTGCTGGAGGACGGCGACGTCTTCCGGATCGGCCGGGTGTGCACCGCGGCCGATGCCCGCGGCAAGGGGTTGAGCAGCAAGCTCATGCGGGCCGCCGTCGCCGAGGTCGCCGGCGCGCCGGCGGTGCTCTCCGCGCAGGTCTACGCCGTCGACTTCTACCGCTCGTTCGGCTTCGAGCCGGAGGGCGAGCAGTACCTCGAGGACGGCATCCCGCACATCGACATGCGCCGGCCCGCCAGATGACGGCGTGGCGTGAGTCCTAGCTGCGATCGATCGTTTCTGCGACGATGTCCGTCGGCCATCGCAAGGGGCGGGCAGGAAGCCGGTGGGAATCCGGCACGGCCGGCGCCACTGTGACCGGGGAGTGAAGCCTCCCGCAGGCCCGGGTTCTTCCAATCGGGTCGGGTGTGCCACCGGGACGTCAGTCCTGGGAAGGCCGGAGGTGAGCGGTGATCCGGGAGTCAGGAGACTGCTACCCCTTGTTTCCCGAAGACCCGGGGCGTCCGAGACCCGAGGAAGGAAACAGGCATGACAGCTTCCCGGCGTACCGCGCCGCGTTTTCCGTTCTCCGCCGTGGTCGGGCACGACGACCTCCGTCTCGCGCTGCTGTTGAACGCGGTCAACCCGAGCATCGGCGGAGTGCTGGTGCGCGGTGAGAAGGGAACCGCGAAGTCCACTGTGGTGCGTTCGCTGGCCTCGCTGCTGCCGCCGGTGGACGTCGTCGTCGGCTGTCGTTTCGGCTGCGCGCCCGCTGCGCCGGACCCGCATTGCCCGGACGGCCCGCACGACTCCGGTGCTCCCGCCCAGCAGCGGCCGGCGAACCTGGTGGAACTGCCGGTGGGGGCCACGGAAGACCGGCTGGTCGGTTCTTTGGACCTGGAGCGGGCGCTGTCCGAGGGAGTGCGTGCTTTCCAACCGGGCTTGCTGGCGGCGGCGCACCGCGGCGTGCTCTACGTCGACGAGATCAACCTGCTCCACGACCACCTGGTCGACCTGCTGCTGGACGCCGCGGCGATGGGACGAGCCCACGTCGAACGGGAAGGCGTGTCGGTTTCCCACGCGGCTTCCTTCCTGCTGGTCGGCACCATGAACCCGGAAGAAGGCGAGTTGCGGCCGCAGCTGCTGGACCGCTTCGGGCTCACCGTGCAGGTGGCCGCCTCCAGGGAAGTCCCGGTCCGCACCGAAGTGGTGCGGCGGAGGCTGGCGTTCGAAGCCGATCCGGAAGGTTTCGCCGCCGAGTGGGCGGACGCCGATGCCGAGCTGGCCGAGCGGATCGCCCGAGCCAGGGAGCGGCTCGGTTCGGTGGTCCTGCCGGACTCGGAACTGCGCCGCATCGCCGCCCTCTGCGCGTCGTTCGAGGTGGACGGGATGCGGGCGGACTTGGTGCTGGCTCGCACCGCGGTGGCGCACGCCGCCTGGCGCGGGGCGGACGCGGTGGAAGCCGGTGACGTGGAAGTCGCCGCTCGACTGGCGCTGCCGCACCGGCGCCGCCGGGACCCGTTCGACGAACCGGGCATGGACGAGCAGCAGCTGCAACAGGCCCTGTCGGAGGCGGCCGAGGCGGCGGGGGACGACGATGACGACCCGCCGGACGGCCCCGATGGCGGTCCGGGCGGGGAGCCTCCGCAAGATCCCGACGGTCCGGACACCAGCGGTGGGGAAGCTGCGTCCGGAAGCGGTGACGGCGCAGCGGAAAGCTCCCAACCCGGTCGGCCTCCGCAGGCCCCGGCGCCCGCGTTCAAGGCGCGGTTGCTGGAGGTGCCCGGACTGGGTGAGGGGGATTCCGGTCGGCGTTCCCGGGCGCGTTCCCGGCGCGGGCGGGCGGTTCGCGCGTCCCGCGCCGAAGGCAGCGGCATCCACCTGGTGTCGACGTTGACGGCCGCGGCGCCGCACCAGATCGCCCGTGGACGCTCCGGTCCGGGGCTGGTGCTCGCGCCGGAAGATCTGCGCCGGGCGGTCCGGGAGGACCGGGAGGGCAACCTGGTGCTGTTCGCGGTGGACGCCTCCGGTTCCATGGCGGCCCGCCAGCGGATGTCGGCGGTCAGCGGCGCGGTGCTGTCCCTGCTGCGGGACGCCTACCAGCGCCGGGACAAGGTCGGGGTGATCGCCTTCCGGGGTGATTCTGCGGAGTTGGTGCTGCCGCCCACGTCTTCGGTCGAAGTGGCGGCGGCGCGGCTGCGCCGGATGCGGACCGGTGGTGGCACGCCGTTGGCGCAGGGGATCCTCCGCGCGGGAAAGGTGGTCCGGACCGCGCAGTTGCGCGATCCGCAGCGGCGCGCGCTGCTGGTGCTGTTGACCGACGGCAAGGCCACCGTGCCGGTCGAGCCGGGCGCCGGCAGCCGGCAGGCGGTGCAGGACGCTTTGCAGGCGGCGGGGAAGTTCGCCGCGACCGGCACCGCTTCGGTGGTCATCGATTGCGAGAGCGGACCGGTGCGGCTCGGAATGGCGAAGCGGTTGTCGGTGGCGCTGGGCGGGCAGTGCCTGCGGTTGGAGGAGTTGTCCGCGGAGAGCGTCGCCGGGGTGGCCAGAGCGGTGCGCGATGAACGGCGGCGGGCCGCTTGATTGCTGTTTGGTTACGGCAGTCGGCGTTTCGAGTTCTCAACTCCTGCTGCGCTTGGTACCGTTTCCAGTGTCCACCTGACCCCCAGGGGTGGACTTCGGCGAGTTCCCCTGCGCTCCCGGTGACCCCCAGGCCGGTTGAGCGCGGGGGACTGCCCCCTTCCCCTCTTCTGTCCTCAGTGGAGCACTGGATCCGGTTTCCGCTCGTTCGTCGTCTGCGCTGGACTGTCGTCCCCTGGAGCAGTGCGGTTTTCCGCTGGCCGGTGGTCCGCGGAGGAGGAAGGAAATTGGTGGAGACCAGTTCTGCTGCGGACGGTCGCGCGCCGGGTGCAGGAGCTGCTCCTGCGGCGCGTTCCGCAGAGCAACTGGGTGCGGTGCACATCGATCGTTGGTTGGGGTCGTTTCATGCCTAAGGGACAGCCATCGACCATTCCGGATGACGGGTTGACCACGCGCCAACGCCGCAACCGTCCGCTGGTCGTGGTGCACACCGGTGAGATGAAGGGCAAGTCGACCGCTGCGTTCGGGCTCGCCCTGCGGGGCTGGAACCAGGGCTGGTCGATCGGCGTGTTCCAGTTCGTCAAATCGGCCAAGTGGCGGGTTGGCGAGGAAGCCGCTTTCCGCGGTTTGAACCAATTGCACGAGCAGACCGGTCAAGGTGGCCCGGTCGAGTGGCACAAGATGGGCGAGGGCTGGTCGTGGGCCCGCAAGAAGGGAACGGAGCAGGACCACGCCGCCGCTGCCGCGGAGGGCTGGCGGGAGATCGCTCGTCGGATCGAGCAGCAGCGGCACACCCTGTACGTGCTCGATGAGTTCACCTACCCGTTGCGGTGGGGATGGGTGGACGTCGAGGACGTGCTGTCCGTCCTGCGCGACCGCCCGGGGTACCAGCACGTGGTGATCACCGGCCGGGACGCGCCCCAGGAGTTGATCGACGCCGCGGATCTCGTCATGGAGACCACCAAGGTCAAACATCCGATGGATTCGGGCCAGAAGGGGCAAAGGGGCATCGAGTGGTGAGCGATGCCCGGGTGGTGATCGCCGCCCCGGGGTCCGGTCAGGGCAAGACGACCGTCGCGACCGGCCTGCTGGCGGCGTTGAGCCACCGCGGGGAGCGGGTGGCGCCGTTCAAAGTCGGCCCCGACTACATCGACCCGGGCTACCACCGGCTGGCCGCGAACCGCCCGGGGCGCAATCTCGATCCGGTGCTGTGCGGGGAAGAGCTCATCGGACCGCTGTTCCGGCACGGCTCCCGCGGTGCTGATCTGTCCATTGTGGAAGGTGTGATGGGGTTGTTCGACGGCCGGTCCGGTGCGCCGGGGCCGGTCCCGTTCGGCAGCACCGCCCACGTCGCGGAACTGCTCGACGCGCCGGTCGTGCTCGTGGTGGACGCCGGTGGGCAGGGGCACAGCCTGGCCGCGCTGCTGCACGGATTCCGCTCCTACGGTCCGCGGACCCGGGTGGCGGGGGTGGTCTTGAACCGGGTCGGTTCGGAGCACCACGTGCAGCTGCTGCGGCAAGCGGTGCACGAGCAGGGGCTGCAGCTGCTCGGGGCGATTCCGCGGAACGCCGACCTGCAGGTGCCGTCCCGGCACTTGGGGCTGGTCACCGCGGTCGAGCGCGGAGCTGCCGCGCGGCGCGCCGTGGCGGAGATGCGCCGGGTCGTCGAGCAGTCGGTGGACCTGGACGCGGTGGTCGCCCTGGCGCGGTCCGCCCCACCCCTGGACTGTCCACCGTGGAAACCGGAAGAGGTGGTCTCCGAACGGGGGAAGCCGGTGGTCGCGGTGGCCGGCGGGGCGGCTTTCACCTTCGCCTACGCTGAGCACGTCGAGCTGCTGGCCGCGGCCGGAGCGGAAGTGGCGGTGGTCGATCCGCTCAACGACGAGCGCCTCCCCGACGGCACCGCAGGGCTGGTGCTGCCGGGCGGTTTCCCGGAGCAGCACGTCGAACAGCTGGCCGCGAACGCCGCGCTGCGGGCGGAGATCGCCGAGTTCGCCGCGGCAGGTCGGCCGGTGCACGCCGAGTGCGGCGGACTGCTCTACCTCGCCGAGGAGTTGGACGGCCACCGGTTGTGCGGGGTCGTTCCGGCCACCGCCCGCATGTCCAGCCGGTTGACCCTGGGTTACCGGGACGCGGTGGCCGCGGCGGATTCCGCTGTCTTCGCCGCAGGAACCCGGGTGCGCGGGCACGAATTCCACCGCACCGCGCTCCAGCCGCGCTGCGGCGAACTCCCGGCGTGGACCTGGCGGGATGTGCGGGAAGGGTTCGTCGAAGGCGGTGTGCACGCTTCCTACCTGCACACCCATCCGGCCGCGCAGCCCGGCGCGGTGGAGCGGTTCGTGGCGAGGTGCGTGCGATGAGATTGGTCGGTGTTGGCGTCGGTCCGGGCGACCCGGAGCTGCTGACGTTGGCCGCGCTGCGGGAACTGCAGGCGGCCGACACGGTGTTCGTCCCGGTGCTCTCCGCCGACGAGCAGGGGCGAGCGGAGTCGGTGGTGCGGGCGCACTGCGGGGACGACGAACGCGTCCAGCGGTTGGTGTTCGCCCTGTCCGACCCGGTGGACGGTCCGCAGCAGCGGCGGCGCGCCAAGTGGGACCAGGCGGCGGAAGCGGTGGTGCAGCGCTTGCGGGAGTGCCGGGGCACCGTGGCCTTCGCCACCCTGGGGGATCCCTCGGTGTACTCGACGTTCAGCTACCTCGCCCAGACCGTGCGGCAGTTGCTGCCGGAGGTCGAGCTGGCGACCGTGCCCGGCATCACCGCGATGCAGGCCACCGCGTCGCAGGCCGGGGTGGCGCTCACCGAAGGAGCGGAGTCGCTGACCGTAGTGCCGGTGATGCGAGATGTGAGTGTCCTTCGAGAAGCGCTGGCCGCGCGCGGTACTGTCGTTGCCTACAAGGGTGGCCGGCGGCTCAGCGAGCTGCGCTCGGTGATCGCTGAGCACGGTGCGCTCGATCGTTCGGTGTACGCCGAACATCTGGGCACGCCGGATGCCAGGGTGTTGCCGCTGTCCGAAGTGCCGGAAACCGGCGCGGCGCCGTATTTGTCCACCGTGGTAGTGCTTCCCCCACGAGGCGGTAGAGGAGAACAATGGTGACTGGCCGGATCTCGTTCATCGGTGCCGGGCCCGGAGCGGCCGACCTCATCACGGTCCGCGGCGCCCGCCGGATCGCCGAAGCTGACATCGTGGTGTGGGCGGCGAGCCTGGTCACTCCCGAGTGCATCAAGGAGCACGCCCGCAAGGACGCCGAGCTGGTCGACTCCTCCCGGCTGGTCCACGAGGAGGCGATCGAGATCTACCGGCGGGCCGAGCGGGACAAGCTCAAGGTCGCCCGGGTGCACTCCGGGGACCCGTCGCTGTGGGGCGCGGTCCAGGAGCAGTACGACGCCTGCACCAAGATGAACCTGGAAGTCGAGATCGTGCCGGGGGTCCCGGCGTTCTCGGCCGCGGCCGCCGCCGTCGGTCGGGAGCTGACCGTCCCGGAGGTGGCGCAGTCGGTGGTGCTCACCCGGCTGGAGGGCGGCAAGACCCCGATGCCGGACGGGGAGCGGGTCCGCAAGTTCGCCGAGCACGGCACCACCATGGCGCTGTTCCTGTCGGCCGCGCGCACCGGGCAGCTGGTGCACGAGCTGCGGGAGGGCGGTTATCCCGACGACACCCCCGTGCTGGTCGCCTACAAGGTCACGTGGCCGGACGAGCTGCTGCTGCACACCACGCTCGGGGACCTGGAGCGCACCGTCAAGCAGCACAAGCTCTGGCGGCACACCCTGTTCATCGTGGGCAAAGCGCTGACCAGCAGCGGAACCCGCTCGCACCTCTACCACGCCGGCCACTTCCACACCTACCGGCGGGCCGATCCTGCCGCGCGCCGGGCGCTGCGCGCCGAGCGCTCCCGGAGCCGCTACGGAACCGGTGCCGCTTCCGAGCGGCCCGCGGCGAAGCGGCCGGATTCCGAAGTCGCTTGGTGGGCGGTCCGCAAGTGGCAGGAGACCGCCCGGGAGGCCTCGCGCTCGACGGCCGGCCGCGGCCAGGCCGCCCGGGAGGACGAGTCGCAGCAGCACCTGTTCGAGGCGCACGAATCGAGCTCGGCCCAGGAGGTCCCGCGAGCACCGGAGGCGGAGGCGGCCGCGCCCGACGCGGAGGAGCAGTCCGCGGCGGCGAAGACCAAGCGGACTTCCGCGGCGGCCACCACGACCGTCCGGGCCACCGCGAAGACCGGTGCGAAGCGGACCAAGAAGGCCTCCGGCAAGACCAGCTCCGGAAAGTCCCGGCGCAAGTCGGCTCCAGCCAAGAAAGATGACTGACCCCAACGAGGACGAGCAGCCGCGCCTCCGCGAACCGGACCTGCCGCGCACCGCGAAGGTCCGGCCGAAGGCGCTGCGCACCGGTTACACCACCGGGGCGTGCTCGGCGGCGGCGGCGAAGGCTGCAGCTGAGCTGATGCGCACCGGGCGCCTGCCGGAAACCGTGCAGGTGCTCTTCCCGGACGGCAGCCGGCACTCCTTCCCGGTGGACTCCGGGAGCCGCGATCCGGCCACCGCGGTGGTGGTCAAGGACGCCGGGGACGACCCGGACGTCACCCACGGGGCCCGGATGACCGCGACGGTCACCGGGCGGGACGACGCGGAGGTCGTGCTGCACGGCGGGGAAGGCGTCGGGGTGGTCACCAAACCGGGGTTGGGGCTCGAGGTCGGCGGCCCGGCGATCAACCCGGTTCCGCGGAAGATGATCACCGAGTCGGTTCGGGAGGTCATCGGGGACGCCGGCGCGGACGTGACCATCTCCGTCCCGGGCGGCGAGAAGATGGCCTACAAGACGACCAACCGGCGGCTCGGCATCTACGGCGGGATTTCGATCCTGGGCACCACCGGGATCGTCCGGCCGTTCTCCACCGCTTCGTGGCGTTCCAGCGTGGAGCAGGCGGTTTCGGTGCTGGCCGCGCAAGGCGGGCGCACCGCCGTGCTGTCCACCGGCGGGCGCACCGAGAAGGCCGCCATGCGGCTGCTCCCGGACCTGCCGGAGGTCGCGTTCATCGAAGTCGGTGACTTCACCGGGGCGGCTCTGCGACGCGCCGTGGAGCACGGGCTGTCCGATGTGGTGTTCGTGGGGATGATCGGCAAGCTGACCAAGCTCGCTTCCGGGGTGGTCATGACGCACTACACGCGCTCCAAAGTGGACACCGGGATTCTGGGGCGCATCACCGCGGAATTCGGTGGCACCCCGGAGCAAGTGGACGAGGTCCAGCGGGCGGCCACCGCGCGCCGCGCCTACGAGGTGTGGGAGGCGAACGGAAGCCTCCGGGGCTGCGGCGACCGGCTGTGCGCAATGGTCGCCTCCGTGCTGGAGCGCTTCAGCGCCGAGTGCGGCCGACGACTGCCGGCGCGGGTCGCGATGGTGGACTTCACCGGAGAGCACGTGGTCGCTTCCACCGAAGCGGGGTGGGTGACATGTCAGTCACGGTGATCGGCATCGACGGCGCCGGGCTCCCGCCGGGCGGCGCGGAGGCCCTGGAATCGGCCCGAATCGTGATCGGCGCCCGCCGGCACCTGGACGCGCACGCCCCCGAGCACGTGCGCAAGCTCGAACTGGGACCGATCGAACCGGCCCTGAACACCCTGGCCGCGCTCGCCGCGGACGAACGCGGCGTGGTGCTCGCCTCCGGAGACCCCGGGTTCTTCGGCATCGTCCGCGTGCTGCGCGAGCGCGGCATCCACTGCACGGTGCTCCCGGCGACCTCCAGCGTCCAGCAGCTGGTGGCGCGCGTCGGGCGACCGTGGGACGACGTGATCGTGGTCAGCGCCCACGGCCGCGACCTCACCCGGGCCGCCAACGTCTGCCGCGCCAAACCGGCCGTGGCGGTGCTCACCGCCCCCGGGGCGGGGCCGGCCCAGCTCGGTTCCGCGCTGTGCGGCTGGCGCAGAACCCTGGTCGTGGCCGAGAACTTGGGGCTTCCCGAGGAGTCGCTGGTCACCGTGGACCCGGCCGAGGCGGCCCGCAGGACCTGGTACGAACCCAACATCGTGCTGTCCCTGGCGGACCTGGACGCGGTTCCGCAGCGCGGTTGGATCGCCGGTGCCCAGCCGCTGCCGGAAACCGGTTGGGCGCTGCCCGAGGACGATTTCTCCCACCGCGACGGGATGATCACCAAAGCCGAGGTGCGCGCGGTGGCCCTGGCCAAACTCGCCCCCCGGCTGGGTTCGCTGGTGTGGGACGTCGGTGCCGGCTCGGGATCGGTGGCGATCGAGTGCGCCCGGATGGGGGCGGCCGTGATCGCCGTCGAATCGGACGAGAACCAGATCGTGCGGCTGCTGAGCAACGCCGCCGTGCACGGTGTCGACGTGCGCATCGAAGAGGGCAAGGCCCCCCGCGCGTTGCGGGAGCTGCCGAAACCGGACGCGATCTTCGTCGGCGGCGGTGGCACCGAGGTGATCACCGCGTGCGCCCACGTGGGGGCGTCCCGGGTGGTGGTCGCGCTGGCCGCGCTCGACCGGGTCACCTCGACCAGGGACGTGCTGCGCAGCGCAGGTTACGAAGTGGAAGGTGTACAGCTGTCGGCTTCCCGGATGACCGACCTGCCGGACGGGTCCTCCCGGCTGGAGGCGGTCAATCCGGTGCTGCTGGTCTGCGGACAGCGGTGACGGCCGGCCGGGTTCACCGGTGACGAAGCAGGGAGCGAGGAAGCGTGATCGGGCTGTTCGCGGTGACCGCGGCGGGAAAACGGGCAGCAGCCGAACTGGCCGTGCGGCTCGGTCCGGACGCGGTGGTGGCGGACGGACCAGTCGGCTCGGCGCTGCGGCGGCTGTGGGACCACCTGGACGCAGCGGTGTTCTTCTTGGCCACTGGCGCCACCGTGCGTCTGATCGCCCCGCTGCTGCGGGACAAGCACACCGATCCGGCGGTGGTGTGCGTCGACGAGGGGCGGCAGTTCGCCATCGCCCTGGCCGGCGGGCACGCCGGCGGGGCCAACGAGCTGGCCGCGCACGTGGCCGAAGCGCTCGGCTGCACCCCGGTGATCACCACGGCCACCGACAGCACCGGGATCACCCCGCTGGACGAACTGGTGGACATGCTGGACGCCTCCGTCGACGGCGACCTGGCCGGCTGCGGAGTGGCCGTCCTCGACGGGGAACCGGTGCGGCTGGTCAACCCGCTGGGCTTCCCGCTCCCCGCGCTGCCGGAGAACGTCTCCACCGACGTGGAGAACCCGACGTGGACGATCATCATCGACGACCGGCGGCCGGAGGACCGGGAAGACCGGAACACGCTGCGGATCATCCCGCGCACCCTGGTGGTGGGAGTCGGCTCGGCGCGCGGCGTGCCCCGCACCGCCGTCGCCGAGACCATCGCGCGGCTGGACCGCGACCACGGGCTCGACCCGCGGGCGATCCGGGCCTGCGCCAGCGTGGACCGCAAAGCCGACGAGACCGGGATCCTGGAAGCCGTGCAGGACCTCGGCTTCTGGCACTCGGGCGGGGACGAGCTGCCGCTGCTGACCTACCCGGCGCAGGTGCTGGCCGACGTCGACGTGCCCAACCCCAGTGAAGTGGTCAACGCCGAACTGGGCACGCCCAGCGTGGCGGAGGCCGCGGCGCTGCACGCGGCGGCAGAACTCGGCTACGGGGCCCCGGTGGAACTGGCGGTGCCCAAGATCAAGGGCGACAACGTCACCGCCGCAGCAGCCCGGATCCTGCCGCGAGGACGTCTGGCCATCGTCGGCATCGGCCCCGGAGCCCCCGACCTGCGGGCCCCGCGCGCGGACGCGGAGCTGCGGCGCGCCTCGGTCGTGGTCGGCCTCGACCAGTACCTGGACCAGGTCCGGCACCTGCTGCGCCCGGGCACCGAGGTGCGCTCCAGCGGACTCGGCCAGGAAGAGGCCAGGGCGACCGAAGCCGTGGAACTGGCCCGGCAGGGCAAGGCCGTGGCCCTGATCGGCTCCGGGGACGCCGGGGTGTACGCCATGGCCAGCCCGGCCCTGGCGAAGGCCGGGCTCGAGATCGAAGTGGTGGGGGTTCCCGGGGTGACGGCGGCCCTGGCCGCGTCCGCCCTGCTGGGCGCCCCGCTCGGGCACGATCACGCCCTGATCAGCCTGTCGGACCTGCACACCCCGTGGGACGTGATCGAACGGCGGGTGCGCGCTGCCGCGGAAGGCGACCTGGTGGTGTGCTTCTACAACCCGCGCTCCAAGGACCGGGACTGGCAGCTCGGCCGGGCGTTGGAGATCCTCGCCGAGCACCGGCCGGCCACCACCCCGGTCGGCGCGGTGCGCCAGGCCACCCGCAGCGGTCAGCGGGTGTGGTGCGCGCCGATCTCCGAGTTCGACCCCGCGGAAGTGGACATGCTCACCACGGTCGTCGTGGGGTCGTCGCAGACGACCGTGGTCGGGCAGCGCATGGTCACTCCCCGCGGCTACCGGTGGATGAGCACCGATGCCCGATGAGCGGCTGGTGGTCTCCTCGGCCTGCACCGCCTGCGGAGCGTGCCTGCTGACCTGCCCGGAGCACGCCCTGCGCCCCGCACCGGGGCGACCGCGGGTGCTCGACGAGCGGTGCACCGCCTGCGGGGAGTGCGTGGAGGTCTGCCCCGCCGACGCCCTGCGGCTGGTCAGCGCATCAGCTTCGCCAACTCCACCCGGGACCGAACCCCGAGCTTGGTGAAGATGTTGCGCAGGTGGTAGTCCACGGTGCGGTGGCTGATGTGCAGGTGCGCCGCTATCTCCCGGTTGGTGGCGCCCTCCGCGACCAGGCGGGAGATCTCCTCCTGCTGCGGGGTCAGCTCCGCGCGCCCGGGCCGGTCGTCGCCGGGGACTTTCGCCCCCGCGGCCCGCAGCTCCGCCCGCGCCTTGTCCGCCCACGCGGGAACGTCGCAGTCGCGGAAGATCTGCCACGCCTCCGCCAGCAACCGGCGCGCCGCACCGGGCTTGCGGTCGCGCCGCAGCTGCTTGGCGTACAGCAGCTCGGTGCGGGCCAGCTCCACGCAGGCCCCGGAGGTGCGGTGCAGTTCGATGGCGGTCCGGAAGTGCTCGTCGGCCTCCGCCGACCGGCCGGCCAGCAGGGCGTGCGAGCGGTGGGAGAGCGCCAGGCGAGTTCTGCTGCCGGTGTGGGACGCCCAGTCGTCGAAGGCCCGGATGGTGCCCCCGGCTTCGTCCTGCTGCCCGCAGGCGGCTGCGGCCTCGGTGAAGTGCGGCGCGGCCATCACCCGCACCACCGTGTTGGTCTGCCCGTTCCACGAGTTCATCGACCGCATCCGCTGCACCGCGTCCAGCGGTCGTTCGGCGGCCAGCGCGGCGCAGCCCTGCGCCCACGAGCTGAACGCGTCCGGGCGGGCCAGGCCGCGACTGGCCACGCCTTCGGTGAACTCCCGGTTCAGCCGGTGCCGGGTGGTGTCCTGCTCCCCGCGCAGCGCAGCGGTCAGCGCGAGGATGGCGAGGTGGTCGATCCCGGTGTTGTGCTGCCCCAGCGAGCGCGCGATCCGCAGGCCCTGCAGGGAGCTGGCTTCCGCCTCGGCGTACCGGTCGAGCTGCAGCGCGGCCAGCGACCGGTACACCAGCGCCCACGGCAGCTGCCAGTGCTGCCCCAGACGCTGCGCGCTGCTCTGCGCCCGGCAGGCGAGATCGCGGGCCCGGACGGCGTCCCCCAGGGTGTAGGCGGCTTGGCTGGCCAGGATCTGGGACATCGGTTCGGTGGTCGTTTCAGCCAGCTGCACCACGCGGTGCAGTGCGGGGACCGCTCGCCGGTGCTGTCCTTCGACGGTGGCCGACATCCCGGCGAAGTGCTCGAAGATGAGCTGTTCGGCCGGTCGGTCGGCACCGCTCCGCAAGTGGCGCACCCGCTGCGCGGTGTCCTGGTAGCCGCGGTAGTCACCGGTGATCCAGTCGGATTCGCCGGCCAGCAGCAGGGCGGTGAGCGCCAGTTCCCGATCGCTGGCCAGCAGTTCTTCGGCTGCTTCGCGCAGCGTTCGCCGGGCCAGCGCCGGGTCCCCGCTGCGCAGTTCCATGGTTCCCCGGAACAGCTCGGCGAGGCCGCGTTCGCTGCTGGTGCAGGCCAGTTGTCGGGCTTGGCGCACCAGCGAGATGGCGTGGCCGTGCTGTCCGTCGAGCCAGCTGTCCCGGCTGGCCGCCAGCAGCTGGCGAGTTCTGTCCACTGCCGACGCGGCTGAGCGGGCGGCCTGTTCGTAGGCCCGTGCGGCGGTGGCGTAGTCCCCGTGCTCGCGGGCCCGTTCGGCCGCTCGGGCCAATCGCGCGGAGCGGCAGCTGTCGGGGCCGTCTTCGGCTGCGGCGCGGTGCCAGGCGAGCCGGTCCGGGGTGGCCGAGGTGGCCAGCGCTCTGGCGAGGAAACCGTGCGCCTGCCGGATTTCCGCCGGGCCAGCGGCATCCAGCACCACGGACCGCGCGACGCGCGGCACTCGCACGGTGCGCCCGCTGACGTCCGCGAGCCCGCGGGCGGCGATGTCCCGCAGGCCGGCTTCGGTGACCTCCCGGGCGGCAGCGGCCGTGCCGAGGTCCTCTTCGACGGCCGCGGCCAGCACGATCGTGCGGCACTCCGGTGGCAGCGCGCGGAACTCCCGCAGGTACCGGCTGCCCAACCGGCCGTTCGGCACCAGCGGCTGCCGGATCGGCGCCAACCCGGCCCGCTGCTGGGGGGTCAGCGCTTCGACGAGTTCCACCGCGGCTTGCGGGTTGCCGCCCGCGGCGGTGCACACCGCGTCGACGGCTTGCGGGCACAGCTCTCCGGGCCAGCGGTCTTCGATCAATCGTCGGCAGGCGTCGTCGTCCAGCGGGCGGAGGGGGAGTTCGCGGATCCCCCGCCACAGCTCGGGAAGCTCCGCGGAACCGGTTTCCGCGGTGAAGACCACCAGCACCGGCAGGTCGGCCGTCCTCCTGGCCGCGAAGACCAGCGCGGTCAACGATTCCCGGTCCAGGTGGTGCGCGTCGTCCACGCCCAGCAAGATCGCGCGGTGCCGGGACTTCTCCCGCAGCAGCGCCCAGATTTCCCGTGCCGGCGCCACCGGCATTCCGCTCCCGGCGACGCCCAGCAGTCGCAGCAGCGACCACACCCCGCCCAGCGGGATGTGCTGTTCAGCGGAAAAACCCTGCAGCCGGAGCGTTTTGAACCCGGTGGCCTCCCGGAAGAGCTGGTTCAGCAGCGCGGTGCGGCCCAGTCCGGGTTCCCCGGTTATCACCAACGCGCTACCGCTTCGCCGGCGAGCGCTTTCCGCCGCACGGAGCAGAACAGCGGCTTCTTCGGTGCGCCCGTGGAGATTTTCCGGCGCAGCCGCCGCTTTTTCCAGCTCGCTGAGCATGACAAGAGTGTTATCGACCTGTGGTGATCGGGTAAATCGGACAATCGGTGGCTGTTCCGCGTGCTCGCGCGATTTCGGCGGAACGCCCGCGAGACTGGTGATTTCGCCGATGTGCCGGGGGCTGATCTTCGCCAAGTATTGCTGCGTCTCCAGAATTCAACGTCCTGGGAGGCGCAATGCGTCGATTGTTCGGTGTGCTGCTGGCGTGTTTGGCGCTCGCAGTCCTCAGTCCCCTGGGCACCGCCCACGCGGCCGGCAAGAACCCAGTGGTGTTCGTGCACGGTTACACCGGGAGCGCTTCGAACTGGGTGGCCGCCCAAGCGTACTTCCGGCTCCAGGGGTACGACTCCAGCCAGTTGCACGCTTTCGAGTACGACTGGAGCCAGTCCAACGAGATCAGCGCGGCTCAGCTCGGCGACTTCATCGAGCAGGTGCTCCAGGAAACCGGAGCGGACAAGGTGGACATCGTCAACCACTCGATGGGCGGGCTGGTGACGCGCTGGTACATGAAGGAACTCGGCGGGCACGTCAACGTGGGGCACTGGGCTTCGCTGGCCGGGGCCAACCAGGGGACCACTTACGCCAGCGCGTGCCTGATCTACCGGTCGTGCCAGGAGATGCTGCCCGGATCCAGCTTCGAGCGGCAGCTGAACTCCGGTGATCCCACGCCGGGTGACGCGGAGTACGCGACGTGGTACTCGCCCTGCGACGGCATCATCGTCCCCTACACCAACACCCGGGTCGACGGCGCCCAGAACAACCTGGTGGCTTGCGAGACCCACCTCGGGTTCCTGACCAACACCGATGTGTTCGGTGAAGTGGTCGACTTCTTCGAGAGCTGATCACCGCCACGGACACCGCGGAGCCCGCAGCCGCGGTGTCCGTTCGCGTCCGCGGGTTCCCGCCGTCGCAGCCGAGTGGAAAGCTGGGCGGGGTGAACGCTCACATGACACCGGAGGAATTCCGGCGCCTCGGCAAGCAGGTGGTGGACTGGATCGCCGACTACTACGCCGGAATCGAAGAACACCCGGTGCGTTCCGCGGTGCGGCCGGGTGAAGTGCGGGAGAAGCTGCCGGCACGCCCACCGGAGCACGGCGAACCCTTCGAGGCGGTGCTGCGGGACCTGGACCAGGTGCTGCTGCCCGGGGTGACGCATTGGCAGCACCCCGGTTTCTTCGCCTACTTCCCGGCGAACGCCAGCGGGCCGGCGGTTCTCGGCGATCTGCTCTCCAGCGGCCTGGGGGTGCAGGGGATGCTGTGGGCGACCAGCCCGGCTTGCACCGAGCTGGAAACCCTCGTCGTCGACTGGCTGGTCGAGCTGCTGGGCCTGCCGGAGCGCTTCCGCACCGACTCCACCGGTGGTGGGGTCGTCCAGGACTCGGCTTCCAGCGCGGCGCTGGTGGCACTGCTGGCGGCCCTGCAGCGGGCCAGCGACGGGCAGGTGGCCGAATCCGGGATCACCCGGCGGTACACGGTCTACGTCTCCGAGCACACCCATTCGTCGCTGCAGCGCGCGGCCCGGATGGCCGGGGTGGGGGCCGCCAACGTGCGGGTCGTCGAGGACGATCCGCGGACGTTGGCGATGGATCCGGCGCACCTGGCCGAGCTGATCGCCGAAGACGTCGCGGCCGGCGCGGTGCCCACCATGGTCTGCGCGACGATCGGCACCACCTCCACCACCGCCGTGGACCCGGTGCCCGAGATCGGGAGGGTTTGCCGCCAGCACCGGGTGTGGTTGCACGTGGACGCGGCATATGCCGGGGTGGCCGCGGTGTGCCCGGAGTTCCGCTGGATCAACGACGGGGTCGCCGACCACGCCGACTCCTACTGCACCAACCCGCACAAGTGGCTGCTGACCAATTTCGATTGCAGCGTGCTGTGGATGGCCGACCGGGCCCCGCTGATCAACGCCCTGTCGATCCTGCCGGAGTACTTGCGCAACCCGGCGACGCTGTCCGGTGCGGTGATCGACTACCGGGACTGGCAGGTGCCGCTGGGGCGCAGGTTCCGCTCGTTGAAGCTGTGGTCGGTGCTGCGCTGGTACGGCGCCAGCGGGCTGCGCGAGCACATCCGCACCACTGTCGGCTTGGCCCAGGAGTTCGCCGCCCTGGTGCGCGACGACCCGGAGTTCGAGCTGCTGGAGCCGCACCCGTTCTCCCTGGTGTGCTTCCGGCCGCGGTTCCCCGGGCTGCCGGTGGAGGAGGCCAACCGCCGAACGCTGCAGCTGCTGGAGACGCTCAACGACAGCGGTGAGCTGTACCTGTCGCACACCAAGGTGGACGGGCGGGTGCTGCTGCGGCTGGCGGTGGGGTCCCCGCAGACCGAGCGGCGGCACGTCCTGGCCGCTTGGGAGCGGATCCGCCGGGAGGCCATCGCCGCGGGGCAGTAGCCGGCGGACCGCCGCGGAAAAGGCCCCTCCCGCGGGAAGGGGCCTTTCCGGTCGCTCGGCGCTGGCCGGCGGGGGTGCTGGCGCACTGGTGCTACCACCCGGACATCCGCTGCGAGTGGTTTCAAGCCGGGAGGTGCACCCGCCGGTGCAACCGTTCGCCTATGTCGTGCGCCGCGTTGTCCAGGAGCTTGTGCGCCAGGTCGAACAGGGCGCGGGCGATGGCGATCTCGTCACCGATCTCCGGTACCTCGGGGTCGTCCGGGTGCCGTCGGGCCGTGCCGTGCCCGTGCATGGCCATGCCGCTGGGCGTGGTGAATCCAACATCGCAAGTGGTCTTCGCCCCGGTCTCGACCACTTGGAGGTTCAGGGGGATCGAGCGGGTCTCGTTCATGGCTGCCTCCTGCTGTCTGATCGTTCCCATCCGCGTTGTCCTGCGCTTTCGCGGTTTCCGTCCGCGGGGCGCGGTGGGGACGGCCGGTCATCTCCCGAGTACCCGCCAATGCCGGTGACCGAACTCACCATGTTTGACCTCCGGTGAGTTACGGGCGAGGATACAGCGGCCGGCGGTCGCAGGAACCCGGTGCGAATCCGGGACGGTCCCGCCACTGTGACCGGGGAGCGAACCCCGCTCGTGCCACGGCTGCGCTCAGCTGGAAGGCCGGGGATCTCGCGGTGATCCGGGAGTCAGGAGACTGCGCGTCGGCCCGTGCTGGCAGGTGGCGCGGAGGCAAGGTCCCTTGGGCGGGTGAACCCGGAGGATGCCGTGATCGTGATGTCGGATCCTGCCGTCGGGCAGTGGTGCACCGGACGGCGCAGCGCGCGACCGCGCGGAGCAGCTGCACTGCGCCGGACCGGAGGCGGTTCGCCGCGAGGCCGGTGCGGTTCTGCAGTCCGCGCCCCGCGCTCGGCCGCCGCGACCGCTGCGCGGATCTCGCCCCTACCGAAGTCGTCGCCAACGGCGGCTGCGCCGATCTCGCTGCGCGCCGCATCGATGTTCACTGTGGACGTTCTTGTTCCGGTGCCGCCCTCCCCGAGCGGTACCCGGTCGCGGTCCAGCACCGCGATGGTCCGCGGAACCGAGTCGGTCCTGTTCGGACACCATTCCGATGGGCGAGAGCGGACGGAGGTCGCGTGAGCAGCACTCCGGAACCGAACGGTCTGGGCGGTGTTCGGAAATCGGTGCACCCAATAGAAGTCGAGTCCTACCGGATCATGCGGTCCAGGGTGGACTTCAGCTTCTTCCCACCGCTCACCAGGGAAGTCGTGGAACGCATCGTGCACACCACGGCGGACCCGAGCTGGGCGGGTGAAGTGGTCGCCAGCGAACCCGCGCTGCAGGACGGCCGGCGAGCTCTGCTCGCCGGGGTGCCGCTGATCGCCGACGTGCGCATGGTGGCGGCCGGTGTCACGGTCCGCCAGGCCGAAGTGGCCATCGCCGAGGACGGTGTCGCCGAGCTGGCCGCCGAAACCGGGCTCACCCGCTCGGCAGCCGGGATCCGGCTCGCCGCCGCCAAACACCCCGACGGGGCGGTGTGGGCGATCGGCAACGCACCGACCGCGCTGGCCGAACTCCTCCGGCTGGCCGCGGCCGAACAGGTGCGACCGGCACTGGTCATCGGGGTGCCCGTCGGATTCGTGGGAGCGGTGGACGCCAAAGCGGAGCTGCGGCGCAGCGGCCTGCCTGCGGTGAGCACGCTGACCGAACGCGGCGGAGCAGCGATCGCTGCAGCAGCCGTGAACGCCCTACTCTACTGGACAGGAGGTAGCCGGTGACCGAACCGCTGCTGGTCGTTGGCCACGGCACCACGGACAACACCGGAGTCGCCGAGTTCAACGCGTTCGTCGAACGCGTTCGCACCCGCATGGCCCCCGCCGGGACCGACGTGTCGGGCGGGTTCATCGAACTGTCCGCCCCGCCGGTGGCCACCGCCTGGGGCGAACTGGTCGAGCGCGGCCACCGCCGGATAGCAGCGGTCCCGCTGGTGCTGGTCGCAGCCGGCCACGGCAAGGGCGACATCCCCGCGGCCCTGGAGCGCGAGGTCCGCCGCAACCCCGGGACCTCCTTCGTCTTCGGCCGGCCGCTGTGGCCGCACCCGCTGCTGCTGGAAGTGCTCGCCGAGCGGATCGAGGCCCGAGTCCCCCGGGAGGAGTGGGCGGAAACCGCTGTCGTGCTGGTCGGTCGGGGCTCCACCGATCCCGACGCCAACGCCGAAGTGTGCAAGGCCTCACGGCTATTGCAGGAAACCGGTGGTTTCGCCACAGTGGAAACCGCCTACATCTCCCTCACCAGGCCGGGAGTTCCCGGCGGACTGGAGCGGGCTCGCAGGCTGGGCGCGAAGAAAGTCGTCGTCGCACCCTTCTTCCTGTTCGACGGGGTACTGCCGCAGCGCGTGGTCGAGCAAGCCCGGGAGTACGCCGACTCGGCACCGGACATCGACGTCCGGGTCGCCAGCTACCTCGGAGACTGCGATGCCCTGGTCGACGTCGTCGTGGAGCGCTACCACGAAGCCCTCCACGGAGACATCCGGATGAACTGCGACACCTGCGCCTACCGCGTTCTCCTGCCGGGGTTCGAGGACAAGCTGGGCGCGCCGCAAACCCCGCACCACCACCCAGACGATCCAGCCGGACACGGACATGCACACAGCCACCACTGACCAGACCCCGCAGCTGCCCTACCTGGCCGGGCTGAACCTCACCGGCCGGCGAGCGGTGGTGGTGGGCGCGGGCACCGTAGCGCAGCGCCGCCTGCCCCGACTGCTCAACGCGGGGGCTGCGGTGGAGGTGATCGCCCCGGAGGCCACCCCTGCGGTGGAGGCGCTGGCCGAAGCCGGCGAACTGGTCTGGCACCGCCGCGAGTACCGCTCCGGCGACCTGGACGGGGCCTGGTACGCCATCGCGGCCACCTCCGACCCGGAGGTGAACGCCGCGGTCGGGGCCGAAGCGGAGCAGCAGCGGGTCTTCTGCGTGCGCTCGGACCACGCCGCGGCGGGCACCGCGGTCACCCCGGCGGTCGGCGAGCACGACGGCCTGCTGGTGGGGGTGCTCTCCGGGGGCAAGCCGCGGCGCAGCATCGCGGTGCGCGACGCCCTCGTGGAGGCCTTGCGGACCGGGACCGTGGACGTGCACGCCGAACCGGTCGCTCCCGGGGTGGCGCTGGTCGGGGGTGGACCGGGCGCGGCGGACCTGATCACCGTGCGGGGCCGCCGCATGCTGGCCAAGGCCGACGTGGTGGTGGTCGACCGCCTGGCTCCGCGGGAGCTGCTGGAGGAGCTCGGACCGCACGTCGAGGTGATCGACGCCGCCAAGATCCCGTACGGCCGGGCCGCCAACCAGGAGGTCATCAACCGCACCCTGATCGAGAAGGCGCAGGCCGGCAAGTTCGTGGTGCGGCTCAAGGGCGGTGACCCCTACCTGTTCGGGCGCGGCTTCGAGGAGCTGCTCGCCTGCGCCGAAGAAGGCGTCCCGGTCACCGTGGTGCCCGGCATCACCAGCGCGTTCGCCGCCCCGGCGCTGGCGGAGGTGCCGGTGACGCACCGCGGAGTGGCGCACGAGGTGGTGGTCGTCTCCGGGCACGTGCCGCCCGGGGACCCGCGTTCCCTGGTGGACTGGCCGTCCCTGGCCCGGCTGCGCGGCACCCTCGTGCTGCTGATGGCCGTCCAGCGGATCGAGCAGTTCGCCGAGGTGCTGGTGCAGCACGGCCGCGACGCCGCGACCCCGGTGGCGGTGGTCCAGGAGGCCAGCACCGGGGCCCAGCGCTCGCTGCGGACCACGCTGGCCAAGGTCGCCGAAGAAGTCCGGCAGCACGAGATCAAGCCGCCGGCGGTGGTCGTCATCGGACCGGTGGCGGGGCTGCGGGGGGCCTGAGCTCAGGCCGGCACCACCAGGCACAGCTGGCGCGCCGACTCCCGCTCCACCCGCAGGCCCGCGTCGTGGGCGAGGTCGATGACGTCCTCGACGGTCTCGGGCTCCGCGTCGGCCTGCACCACGGCTCGGGCCAGCTTGCCCTTGTGGGCCTTGTTGTGGTGGCTGATCACCTTGCGCTGGCCGAGCTCGTTCTCCGACAGCACGCGCAAGCCCACCGCGCCCGGGATGGCGGCCAGCGCGGCGTAGGCGCTGGAGCGCAGGTCCAGCACGAGCCCGCTGATCTCGGCCAGCACCGGTTCCAATGCCGCCCGCCAGACCCGGCGCAGCGAGCCGACGCCGGGCAGGCTGTTGCCGGCGGAGAGCCGGTAGGCCGGGATCATGTCGTTGCCCCGCAGCAGACCGAACAGCGCCGAGGCGACCGCCAGCCGCTCGCCGGCGCGCTCCTGCTCCGCTGTGGACAGGGACGGGATGTCGAGCGCGTCGTAGAGGACCCCGGTGTAGCGGCGCAGCGCCGGGGTGGTCGGGGAGTCCCACAGCTCGGTGTTGCGGTGGACTTCGTCGATCTGCCGCTCGGTGAGCTTGAGGACCCGCAGGCTCTCCGGAACATCGTCCGCCAAAGTGGACAGCGCGTCGAGGAGCTTGCGGCGGGTCGGGTTCAGCTCCGGGAACGACAGGTCGTCCAGCTGCAGCGGGCCGCCGGTGCCACCCGCGGCCTTGGTCTCCGATGGGGGAAGCACGATCAGCACCTCACCAGCCTAGGAGAGCGCTGGTCCCCGCTGCTCACCCGCCGCGAGCGCCGCTCCTCGGCGGACGACCCGCCGGGGCAGGGAGAAGGCCGCTGCCGGTTGGGCACCCGGCGGTGACCGCGCCGCTCCCGCAGGGGGACACTGGGTGCGGCACACCGGGCGAGTCGCTGGCAACGAACAGCGGAGCGCCGGTTACGCTGCCCGAACAACCCGAAAAACCGCGGACGAGGAGCCAGTAGCCGTGATCACTAGGATGTCGACCCTGTTCCTGCGTACCTTGCGCGAGGATCCAGCCGACGCCGAGGTGCCGAGCCACAAGCTGCTCGTTCGTGCGGGGTACGTGCGGCGGGTCGCTCCGGGCATCTACTCCTGGCTGCCGCTGGGCCTGCGGGTGCTGCGCAACGTCGAGCGGGTGGTGCGCGAGGAGATGGACGCCATCGGCGGCCAGGAGATCCACTTCCCGGCGTTGCTGCCCAGGGAGCCCTACGAGAAGAGCAACCGCTGGACCGAGTACGGCCCGAACCTGTTCCGGTTGAAGGACCGGAAGGGCAACGACTACCTGCTCGGCCCCACCCACGAGGAGCTGTTCACCCTCACCGTCAAGGGCGAGTACAGCTCGTACAAGGACTACCCGGTCATCCTCTACCAGATCCAGACGAAGTACCGGGACGAGGAGCGCCCCCGCGCCGGTGTGCTCCGCGGCCGCGAGTTCGTCATGAAGGACTCCTACTCGTTCGACTTGGACGACGAGGGGCTCAGCGAGTCCTACCAGCTGCACCGGGACGCCTACATCCGGATCTTCGACCGGCTCGGCCTGCGCTACGTCATCGTCAAGGCGACCTCCGGAGCCATGGGTGGTTCCGCGTCGGAGGAATTCCTCGCCGAGAGCGAAACCGGCGAGGACACCTTCGTCCGCAGCACCGAGTCCGACTACGCGGCCAACGTCGAAGCGGTCGTCACCCCGGTTCCCCCGGCGGAGCCCATCGAGGGCAAGCCGGCGGCCGAGGTGCACTACACGCCGAACACCCCCACGATCGAGAGCCTGGTCGACTACCTCAACGCCAACACCGACCGGAAGTTCACCGCAGCGGACACGTTGAAGAACGTGCTGGTGAAGGTCCGGCAGCCGGGAGCGGACGAGTGGGAGCTGCTGGCCGTCGGGGTCCCGGGGGACCGGGAAGTCGACATGAAGCGGCTGGAGGCCTCCCTGACCCCGGCCGAGGTGGCCCTGCTCGAAGAGGAGGACTTCGCCGCCAACCCGTTCCTGGTCAAGGGCTACATCGGTCCGAAGGCCCTGCAGGAGAACGGGGTCCGCTACCTGGTGGACCCGCGGATCGTGCCGGGCACCGCGTGGGTCACCGGTGCTGACAAGCCCGACCACCACGTGGTGGACCTGGTCTGCGGCCGGGACTTCACCCCGGACGGCACGATCGAGGCCTCCGAGGTGAAGGAAGGCGACCCGTCGCCGGACGGCAAGGGCACCTTGGTCGCCGCCCGCGGCATCGAGATCGCCCACATCTTCCAGCTGGGCCGCAAGTACGCCGACGCCTTCGAGCTGGACGCGCTCGGCCAGGACGGCAAGCCCAAGCGGATCACCATGGGCTCCTACGGCATCGGGATCTCCCGGCTGGTCGCGGCGATCGCCGAGCAGAGCCACGACGACCTCGGCCTGGTGTGGCCGCGCGAGGTCGCCCCGGCCGACGTGCACATCGTGATCGCCGGCAAGGACGAGGCGATCTGGGAGCGGGGCGAGGCCATCGCGGCCGAGCTGGACGCCGCCGGGGTGCAGGTGGTCCTCGACGACCGCACCGTCTCGCCGGGCGTGAAGTTCGCCGACGCCGAGCTGCTCGGGGTGCCCACGATCCTGGTGGTCGGCAAGGGACTGGCCAAGGGCGGCGTGGTCGAGGTGCGGGACCGCCGGAGCGGGGAGCGCACCGAGGTGCCCGCCGACGACGCCGTGCAGCACTTGGTCGGCGTGGTGCGCGGCTGATCCCGGGGCGGGCAGCCGCGCCCGCCCCCTCGCGTCAGGTGAGCGCGCCGAGCACCCGCTCGGTGTCGGCCAGGTGGGGCAGCACGTGGTGCGCCCCGGCTGCCCGCAACTCCTCCTCGGTGTGCCCGCCGGTGGCCACCCCCACCGCCACCGCGCCGAACCGGAGCGCCCCGGCGACGTCGTGCGGGGTGTCGCCGACGACCACCACCGAGCCCGCGTCGATCTGCCGACCGGTCCGCGCTTCGGCCTTGCGGACCGAGTCGGCGATCAGGTCGTGCCGGTGGTGGGAGAGGTGGCCGAACCCGCCGAGGCCGAAGTCGAGGTGCTCCTGCAGGTCGAAGGCGGCCAGTTTGTGGTGGGCGACTTCGGGCAGGTTGCCGGTCACCGGGGTTTGGGCGATGCCGTCCGCGCTGGCCAGGTGGGCCAGGGCCTGAGCCGCTCCCGGCATCGCGCTGCCCTGCGCGGCGAGTTCCTCCCGGGTGGCCTCGACCGCCTTGGTGAGGGCGGTGAACATCGCCGAGACGGTGTCGTCGTCCGCCGGGAGGCCGTGGGTGTTCAGCACGTCCGTGGTGATGGCCAGTTCGGTCCGCCCGGCGGTGTTCGGCATGCGGATGAGGTCTTTCCCGGTGACTTCGGCCAGCGCCTTGCGGTACCAGCGGGTGCCGAAGCCGCGCGCGTCGATGAGCGTCAGGTCGATGTCCCAGAGAACGAGCCGGCGCATTCGCGTCATCCTGCCAGGAAAAACTCGGGGGTCAACCGGCTCATCCGGCCAGGAAGTCCAACTGCACGCGGCGGACCGGGTTGTCCTTGTTGGTGTCCACCAGGCAGATCGACTGCCAGGTCCCGAGGGCGAGCTGGCCGCCGCGGACCGGGATCGTCGCGTACGGCGGGAGGAAGGCCGGCAGCACGTGGTCCCGCCCGTGCCCGGGGGAGCCGTGCCGGTGCCGCCAGCGGTTGTCGGCCGGCAGCAGGTCGCCGAGCGCGGTCAGCAGGTCGTCGTCGCTGCCCGCGCCGGTTTCGATGATCGCCAGCCCGGCGGTGGCGTGCGGCACCCAGACGTTGAGCAGGCCTTCTTCCGCGCCTGCCGAGCGCAGGAACTTCGTGCACTCGGAGGTCAGGTCGTAGACGGTTTCCCGGTTCCCGGTGCGGATCTCGAGTTCTTCGCTGTGCATGTCTCCAAAGTAGGTGCCGACCGTCCTCCCGGGTGGCACGATGCCTGCCATGCGGCAGGCTTTCGGTGGTTGGTTCGACGTCCCGGACGGGTACCTGAACACGGCGAACATCGGGGTTCCGCCCGCGGCGGCCGCGGACGCGGTGGTCGAATCGGTGCAGCGCTGGCGCTGCGGGATCGGTCGGGTCGAGGACTTCGCGGAGCCCGTCGCCACGGCTCGCAGGGCTTTCGCCCGGCTGATCGGGGTGGACGCCGAGCGGGTCGCGATCGGTGCTTCCGTGGCGCAGCTGGTCGCGCTGGTGGCGTCGAGCCTCCCCGACCGGGCTCGGGTGCTCGTCGCGGCGGGCGAGTTCACCAGCGTCACCTTCCCCTTCGCCGCGCAGCAGGACCGGGGAGTGCGCGTGACCGAGGTCCCGCTGGAGGAGCTCCCGGAGCGGGCCGGTGGGCACGACGTCGTCGCGGTCAGCGCGGTCCAGTCCGGCTCCGGGCGCCTGGTCGACCTGGCCGCGCTGCGGGAGGCGGCCGAGCGCCACCACGTCCGGGTGCTGCTGGACGTGACGCAGGCCGCCGGGTGGCTGCCGTTGGAGCTGTCCTGGGCCGACTGGGTGGTCTGCGCCAGCTACAAGTGGCTGCTGGCTCCGCGCGGGGCCGCGTGGTTGGCGGTGCGGCCGGATGCGCCGCTGCGCCCGGTCGTCGCCAACTGGTTCGCGGGGGAGGAGCCCATGGACACCATCTACGGGCTGCCGCTGAGCTTGGCCGGCTCGGCACGCCGGTACGACCTGTCCCCGGTGTGGTTCTCCCACGTGGGGGCGGCGGTCTCGATGGAGTGGCTGGCCGGGCAGGACATCGCTGAGATCTCCCGGCACTGCGTCGGGTTGGCCGACGAGTTCCGCACCGCGCTGGGGATGCCGCCGGCGGGGTCGGCCATCGTCTCGGTCGACCGACCAGACGCTGTGACCAATCTCACCAAGGCGGGAATTGCCTGTTCCGCTCGGGCGGGCCGGGCGCGGCTCTCGTTTCACCTGTACAACACTCGCGATGATGTGGCGCGAGCGGTGCGGGCCTTGGGAGGAACGCTCACCTAGTCCGCTCCGAGTTGTTCGTCCTGTTATGCACAAGCGATACGGTTGGTGTTCGTGCCAGACCCACACGGTGCCCCAGAAGATGTGACGGGGTCATATTCGAATGCGCAGCGTAAAACCACACCGCTGCGCCGGGACAACTCCCTCATCCAATCGGAGCGCGCTCCGGGGCCGGACGAGGAGAAGACCCGCCCCGCCTTCGCGCCGCCGGACACCCAGCAGTCGCCGGGAACCCGGCAGTTCCAGTCGCCGGGCACCCGCCAGTTCGACGCGGTACCGGCGCAGCCGCCGCCCCGGCAGGAAACCCCTCCCGGGTTCGCCGGTGGTTCCGGGACCGGTCCGGGGAAGCTCTCCCCGACCGGATGGCTGCTCCGCGGCCTGGGCCTGGTGGCGATCTCGGTCGTTTCCGGCCTGCTGTGGCTGGCGATCAAGCCGGCTCCGGAGGAACCGCCGGAGGAGCCCGGTCAGCCGGAGCTGAAGTACACCTTCAACCAGGTGATGCGGGTGGAAGGGGGTGTGCAGGGCTGCCAGCGGGTGTCCAGCGACAAGATCGCCGAGTACTTCGAAGAGCACGAGTGCGAGCACCTGTCCCGGGCGCTGTACAGCACGCTCACCCCCACCGGGGAGCGGGTGCTGACCTCGGTGATCACCGTGCTGATGCCGGACGAGCAGAGCGCCCAGCAGCTCAACCAGCTGGCCACCCAGGACAACACCGGCAACGTCCGCGACCTGGTGGACGACAACAACCTCGGCACCGAGGGCCTGCCCAGGTTGAACGACAAGGCGTACGCCTCGGACCAGCAGGGCAGGCTGGTGGTGATCGGGGATTCGGCCTACTACGACAAGAAGACCCCGGAGAAGGATCCGCAGCTGGTGGACATCACCAAGGAGGCGCTCAAGCTCGGTTGGCCGCAGGAGCGCGACCAGCTGCCACCGCGCTGATCAAGGCCGACCGGGGAAGACGGGTGCGGCCGGCCGCTGGCCGGCCGTGATCCGCCAGCGGGTGCAGCGGGTGGCGGAATCGGTGAGCCCGGTGAGCGCGAGCCGCCGCAGCTCGGCGTTCTCGCTGTTCTCCAGCACCGAGCGCCACCCGGTCTGGCAGTCCTGCTCGGCGGTCACCAGCAGCTGGATCGCGGACTTCTCGTCGGTGACCTCCTGGTCGATGTCGTAGGCCGGTTGCGCGGCAGGGGGCCGCTGCCCGGCGTCCTGGAGGACCCGTTGGGCGTTGTCGCGCTGCCGGGCGTGCTCCTCGGCGGCCTCGACGACGGCGGAACGCACGCTGGAACTGGTGAACGCGGTGGCGAAGCCGTAGACCCACACGGCGGCGTGCTCGGCGCTGATGGCGTCCCGCAGCGCGTCGGTTTCGGTTTCGGACAGCTCACTCACCGAGGACCTCCAGAAGGCACGCGCAGCTCGCGGAGATCGAGCCGGTCAGACCGGCCCGGTAGGGCGGTAGTTCGGCGACCAGCTTCGCGGCGGTTCCCTGGCTGGCCCGGAGGGCTTCGCGCAGGGCGTCCGCGGCGGCCGAAGCCGACCTCGGGGCCTGCTGGTCGGGGGGTTCCGGAACGGACGGCCCGGCGTCCGGGTCCGGGGGGTTCACCCGCTCGATTTCCCGCTGCAGGGCTTCGGCGTGCTGTTCGCGGGCGTTGGCGATCTCCTCGGCGGTTCCCGCCAAGCCGGGGTAGGCCTTGCCGACGGCTCGGGCCAGCTTGGCGTCGGCCTTGGCGGACTTGGCCAGGGACAGCAGCGGATCGGGGGACTGATCGCCGGAGCTGCAGGCCGCTGCGCCGGCGGCGAGCAGGGGGAGCGCCGTGAACAGGCGGAGCACTGCTCGGCGAGAAAACCCGAATTGGGCTCGTGAGTGGGTCTCCACGTCGTCCTATCCTGCCAGCGATCCGCCGCGGAGATCACTTCGGGCCCGGTCGGCGACGGTGGCTGTCAATCCGCCGATCGTTTGGGTCCCAGGGCGGAGTGGCTCGCAGCCGGACGCGCTACCCTGGGCGACCGCGGACAGCGCTCCGGCGCTGGTCGGTGTAAGTTGAGCGATTCGGTACGGACAGACGTCGGTGCGGGTGCCCTCCCGCAGCGCCGTGGTCTGAACCAGATAACGGAAATGGGGAGCCCAACGTGTCCAGCCCGCCTAGTGGAGCGGTTACCGCGCAGCTGGAGCCCGTCGTAGCCGAAGCGGTGGCGGACGCGGGCTTTGATCTGGAGGAGTTCGAGGTTCAGCAGGCCGGCCGCCGTCGGCTGGTCAAGGTGGTCATCGATTCCGACGAGGGCGTTGAGCTCGATCAGATTTCCGACGTCAGTCGTGCCGTTTCGGCGGTGTTGGATGCCCACGAGCACGTGCTGGCCGGTCCGTACACGCTGGAGGTCACCTCACCCGGGGTGGACAGGCCGCTGACCCGGGTACGCCATTGGCGCCGGGCTCGCTATCGGTTGGTCAAGATCCGGCTCGCCGACGGGGCGAAGTTGGTGGCGCGGGTCGGCGAGGCCGATGATGAAGGTGTCACGGTGCTGGTCGACGGCAAGCTGCGCCGGTTGACCTACCGTGAAATCGAGCGTGCGGTTGTGGAGGTGGAGTTCCGGCAGCCGCCGGCGGAGGAACTGGCCAAGCTCGAGCGGGCTGCGGGCGGCGTTTCCCAGCAGGGGGACGACCGGGGAAACACGGAGGAGTCGAGGTGAACGTCGACATCGCGGCGCTGCGGGCGATTGAGCGCGACAAGGACATCCCGTTCGAAACGGTCCTGGAAGCGATTGAATCCGCGCTGCTCACCGCTTACCGCCACACCGAGGGGCATCAGCCGCATGCCCGGGTGGAGGTGGACCGCAAGACCGGTGTGGTGCGAGTGATCGCCCACACCCTGGCGCCCGACGGCAGCATCGAGGAAGAGTGGGACGACACCCCGGAGGGGTTCGGGCGCATCGCGGCGACGACTGCGCGGCAGGTCATCCTCCAGCGGCTCCGCGACGCAGAGCACGAGCGCACCTACGGCGAGTTCTCCACCAAGGAGGGCGAGATCCTCGGTGGTGTCATCCAGCGGGACGCGCGGGCCAACGCCCGGGGCATGGTTGTCGTCCAGTTCGGTGACAGCGAAGGTGTGATTCCGGCCGCTGAGCAGGTGCCGGGGGAGAAGTACGAGCACGGCACCCGGATTAAGTGCTACGTCGTGGGCGTTTCCCGGGGTGCGAAGGGAACGCAGATCACCCTCTCGCGCACCCACCCGAATCTCGTCCGCCGGCTGTTCGCCCTGGAGGTCCCGGAAATCGCGGACGGTACGGTGGAGATCCCGGCGGTCGCTCGGGAGGCGGGGCACCGCTCCAAGATCGCGGTCCGGTCCACGCTTCCCGGGGTGAACGCCAAGGGTGCGTGCATCGGCCCGATGGGGGCCCGGGTGCGCAACGTGATGAGTGAGCTCGGTGGTGAGAAAATCGACATCATCGACTACTCGGACGATCCGGCGACGTTCGTCGGGAACGCGCTGTCCCCGGCGAAGGTGGTTTCCGTGGAAATCGTCGACGAGCGCGCCAAGGCCGCGCGCGTCGTGGTCCCGGACTTCCAGCTTTCGCTGGCAATTGGTAAAGAAGGACAGAACGCTCGGCTAGCTGCACGGTTGACTGGGTGGCGGATCGACATCCGCAGCGATGCGGACCCCGACTCGCCCACCACGTCGGCGGGCCAGGCTCCGAACCAGGAGCCCAGCTCGGCGGCAGGGCTCGACCCGGCCGTCGGCGGGCTGCCGACCGTGGGTTCGGCTGAGTAAGTTCTCGGGTTAGAATCACAGGAGGTTCGACGGAGGGAGCGGCAATCCACACACGTATGTCCGGTGACCGAGGCGAGAGTCGAGGGCCGGTTCGTACCTGCGTGGGCTGTCGGGTCCGGACGTCGTCCCTCGAGCTACTTCGTGTAGTGGCCGAGGTCGGTCGGGCTGGTCCCGTCGCCGTTCCTGATCCGCGACGCAGGCTGCCGGGACGGGGAGCTTGGCTCCACCCGGATCTCGGTTGCCTTCGTTCTGCAGAGCGGCGTCGGGCTTTTCCGCGCGCCTTGCGCGTGGCGGGGAAGCTCGATTTATCGGCTGTGCATGACTACCTGGCTGCCCAGCAGCGAAGGGCTCACAAGGAGACCGACGTGGGATCCGTCCCACGCCAGGCAGTAGAAGGAAAGCAGGTCGACCCGTCATGAATCAGCCGTGAAGCTGAAGCCATGAACGCGCATCGGCGATAGGACGAGGTCGAGCGGGACTGCCGCCCGGCCTCACCCAGACGAGGAGAGCAGTGGCAGGCAAGGCCCGCGTGCATGAGCTCGCGAAAGAGCTCGGTGTAACCAGCAAGGAAGTATTGAACAAGCTCGCCGAGCAGGGCGAGTACGTCAAGTCGGCGTCCTCCACCGTGGAGGCCCCGGTGGCGCGCCGACTGCGTGACGCATTCGCCAAGTCGGCGGAGAGCAAGGATGGCGACGGCGCTCAGCCGGCCAAGGGCGCCAAGGCTGGCCCCAAGCCCGGTCCCAAGCCGGGCCCGAAGCCCGAAGCGCCGGCGGCGCAAGCTCCCAAGCCCGGTCCGAAGCCGGGCCCGAAACCAGGACCGAAGCCGGGTCCTCAGCCGACGAGCAAGCCGGCTGAGTCGACGCCGGCTGCCGAAGCTCCCAAGCCCGGTCCCAAGCCCGGTCCCAAGCCCGGCCCGAAGCCGGGTCCCAAGCCGGGCAGCCGCCCCGGCGAGTCCGGTGTTGTCCCGCCCAAGCCCCAAGCGCCCAGGCCTGGTCCGCGTCCGCCGCGGGTCGGCAACAACCCGTTCGGCGTGGGCAGCGGTTCCCCGCAGCGGGCGCCGCGGCCCGGCCAGCAGCGCGGTGGCCAGGGTCCTGGTCGCCAGCAGGGCCAGCAGCGCGGTGGCCAGGGCGCGGGCACCGCTGGTGGTTCCCGGGAAGGCGCTCCGCGTCCGAACCCGGGCATGATGCCGCCTCGCCCGAACCCGGGCATGATGCCGCCTCGCCCGCCGCGCAGCGGTGCTGCCAGCGGTGGCGGCGGCGGTGGCCGTGGCGGTGGTCGCGGTGGCGGCCGTCCCGGCGGCGGTGGCCGTCCGGGTGGCGGCGGCGGTTTCCGCGGCGGCCCCGGTGGCGGTGGCGGTTTCCGCGGACGTCCGGGTGGCGGTGGCCGTCCGGGACGTGGCGGCACTGCCGGTGCCTTCGGGCGGCCTGGCGGTCCGTCCAAGCGGAGCCGCAAGTCGAAGCGGCAGAAGCGCCAGGAGTACATGGAGAACATGCAGGCGCCGTCGGTGGGCGGTGTTCGCCTGCCGCGCGGCAACGGCGAGACCGTGCGCCTGCGCCGTGGTGCTTCGCTGTCCGACTTCGCCGAGAAGATCAACGCCAACCCGGCTTCGCTGGTGCAGGCGATGTTCCACCTCGGCGAGATGGTGACCGCGACCCAGTCGGTTTCCGACGAGGTCCTCGAGCTGCTCGGCCAGGAGATGAACTACAAGGTCGAGATCGTCAGCCCGGAGGACGAGGACCGGGAGCTGCTGGAGTCCTTCGACGTGCACCTGGGCGACCCGAACAGCTCCGACGAGGAGCTGAAGCCGCGGCCGCCGGTGGTGACCGTCATGGGTCACGTCGACCACGGCAAGACCCGACTGCTGGACACCATCCGCAAGAGCAACGTCCAGGCCTCCGAGGCCGGTGGCATCACCCAGCACATCGGTGCTTACCAGGTGACCACCCAGCTCGAGGGCGAGGAACGGCAGATCACCTTCATCGACACCCCGGGTCACGAGGCGTTCACCGCGATGCGTGCCCGTGGTGCGAAGTCGACCGACATCGCCGTGCTGGTGGTGGCGGCAGACGACGGCGTGATGCCGCAGACGGTGGAGGCGATCAACCACGCCCAGGCGGCTGGTGTGCCGATCGTGGTGGCGGTCAACAAGATCGACTTGGAGGGGGCCAACCCCGACAAGATCCGCCAGCAGCTGACCGAGTACGGCCTGGTCGCGGAGGAGTACGGCGGCGACACGATGTTCGTCGACATCTCCGCCAAGCAGGGCCGGAACATCGAGGGCCTGCTGGAGGCGATCCTGCTCACCGCGGACGCCACGCTCGACCTGCGGGCGAACCCGAACATGCCGGCCCAGGGCGTCGCCATCGAGGCGCACCTGGACCGCGGCCGCGGCCCGGTGGCGACCGTGCTGGTGCAGCGCGGCACGCTGCGCATCGGTGACTCGGTGGTCGCCGGTGACGCCTACGGCCGAGTGCGCCGGATGATCAACGAGAACGACGAGGACCTCCAGGAGGCCCCGCCGTCGAAGCCGGTGCAGGTCATCGGGTTCACCTCGGTGCCGGGTGCTGGCGACACCTTCCTGGTGGTCGGTGAGGACCGGGTGGCCCGGCAGATCGCGGACCGCCGCGGGGCGCGGATGCGCGAGGCCCAGAACGCGGCCAAGCGCAAGCGCGTCAGCCTGGAGGACCTGGACAAGGCCCTCAAGGACACCAACCAGCTCAACCTGATCATCAAGGGCGACAACGCCGGTACGGTCGAAGCCCTCGAGGACTCGTTGACCAAGATCGAGGTCAGCGACGAGGTCGAGCTGCGGGTGATCCACCGCGGTGTCGGCGGCATCACCGAAAGCGACATCAACCTGGCGACCGCCGAGAACACCATCGTGCTGGGCTTCAACGTCCGAGCGGACAACAAGGCATCCGAGGTTGCCAACCGCGAGGGCGTGGAGATCCGGTACTACTCGGTGATCTACCGGGCGATCGAGGACATCGAGCAGGCCCTCAAGGGCATGCTCAAGCCCGAGTACGAGGAAGTCGCGCTCGGCAAGGCGGAGGTCCGCGAGACCTTCAAGTCCTCGAAGGTCGGCACCATCGCCGGCTGCCTGGTCACCGAGGGGATCATGCGGCGGAACGCCAAGGCGCGTCTGTTGCGCGACAACGTGGTCATCGCCGAGGACCTCACCATCGCTTCGCTGAAGCGGTTCAAGGACGATGCCACCGAGGTGCGCGACGGTTTCGAGTGCGGTCTGACGCTCGGGTCGTACAACGACATCAAGACCGGGGACGTCATCGAGACCTACGAGATGCGCGAGAAGCCGCGCACGTGACTCGCCCGCTGACGGGGCCGTCTACCGGCGGCCCCGTCACGCGGTCCACTGCGCGGTGGAGAACACTATGTATGTCGGTGCGCTCGAACTGGACGTTCTGCTGGGTGATGTCCGCTCGCTGAAGCAGAAGCGGGGCGTCATCCGTCCGGTGCTCTCCGAGCTGCGGCGGCGGTTCGACGTCGCAGCCGCGGAGGCCGGTGACCAGGACCTCTATCGGCGTGCGCTGCTGGGGGTTGCGGCGGTGTCCGGGGATGCCGGGCACGTCCGCCAGGTGCTCGAGGCTTGTGAACGTCTGGTTGCCGGGCGCCCTGAATTGGAACTGCTCTCGGCTCGGCACCGAATGCTGGGTCCGGAGGACTGATGTCGTTGAAGGAGGTGCGCCGTGGCTGATACGGCGCGCGCCCGCAGGCTTGCCAAGCGCATTGCCCAGATCGTCGCCACTGGCCTGGAGCACCAGGTCAAGGACCCGAGGTTGGCGATGGTCACCATCACCGGGGCGAAGGTGACCCCGGACCTGCGGGACGCAACGGTCTACTACACCGTGTTCGGTGACGAAGCGGATCAGTCGTCCACCGCTGCGGCGCTGTCCCGGGTGACCGGTTTCCTGCGGTCGATGGTGGGCCAGCAGACCGGGGTGCGGTTCACCCCGACGCTGACCTTCGTCCCGGACACCGTGCCGGACCAGGCACGCCGGGTGGAGGAGCTGCTGGCCAAGGCCCGGGAGGCCGATGCCGAGGTGGCTCGGCTGGCGTCCAACGCCCAGCCGGCCGGGGATCCGCAGCCCTACCGGGTGCCGGAGGAGGGGGACCAGGAGCCCGCCTCGGACTCGTCCGACGCCGATGAAGAGGACGGATCCGAGTTGCGCGGTGGGCCACACAGGGCTTGACCTCCGGATCCGCTTCCGGTGGGTTGGGGTTGATGGTTCAAGTGGCCCAGACCGGTCTTGGAGGTGACGCCGGTGGACGGCCCATCCGGTGAGGACGCCGATCGGGATCGTTTGACCGCGGACGTCGCTGCGGCGGCCCGCCGGCTGTCCACCGCCACCGATGTCGCGGTGCTCGGCCACGTCAACCCGGACGCCGATGCGCTCGGCAGCGCGTTGGCGTTGGCGATGGGGTTGCGGCGCCGCGGGTGTTCCGCGCGGGTCTCCTTCGGCGAACCGGCGGAGCTGCCGCGCTCCCTGCGCGGGTTCGACCCGGAAGGCCTCGTCGTGCGTCCCGAGGACGTGCCGCGGGTGCCGGAGGCGCTGGTGGTGTGCGATTGCGACTGCCCGGAGCGGCTCGGGAAGCTGGCGGACCGGGTGTCGGCCACCGCTGAGGCCGGCGGGGACGTGATCGTGCTCGACCACCACGCGTCGAACACCTCGTTCGGCACGTTGAACGTGGTGGACCGGGGGGCGGAGGCGACCGTTCGGCTCGTGCTCGACCTGCTGGACGAGCTCGGCGTGGAAGTCGACCTGCCGATCGCCCGCTGCCTGTACGCCGGTCTGGTCACCGACACCCGCTCGTTCCGGCACGCGAGCGCGCAGACGCACCGGGTCGCGGCGCGGCTGCTGGAAGCGGGGGTGGACCCGGCGGGCACAGCGCGGCAGCTGATGGACGCCCACCCGTTCCGCTGGTTGCGGATGCTGTCGGCGGTGTTGGCGGAGGCGCAGCTGGAGCCGGCCGCGGCCCGGGGCCTGGGTCTGGTGCACGCGACCGTCCGGTTGGCTGATTCGGCCGGGTTGAGCAGCGAGGACCTCGACGGTGTGATTGACCTCGTGCGCACCGCTGCGGAAGCTGAGGTGGCCGCGGTGCTCAAGGAGACCGCGCCGCGGACGTGGGCGGTGTCGCTGCGGGCGAACAGCCGGCTGGACGTGGGTCGAGCGGCGGTGGCGTGCGGTGGTGGCGGCCACCGGCTCGCCTCCGGGTTTTCCGCCACCGGATCTGCCGAGGAGGTCTTGCAGCGGCTCCGGGCCGCGTTGGAGACGGCGCCGTTGTTGTCGTGATCTGCCCGGTTGGTGCTGTGCCCGGGCGAGTCGTTCTTCGAGTCCTTGCCTGCCGTGGTGACGGGAGCTGGTGTGTCGGAGCAGGGTGAACGGGTACCGGCCCGCAAGGTGCTGGGGCTTGCGGTCCCGGCTTTGGGGGTGCTGGCGGCCGAGCCGCTTTACGTGCTGGTGGACACCGCCGTGGTCGGCCATCTCGGTGCGGTCCCGTTGGCCGGGCTGGCCCTGGCCGGGACGTTGTTCTCCCTGGTCACCACCCAGTTGACGTTCCTCAGCTACGGCACCACGGCGCGCGCCGCGCGGCTGCACGGCAGTGGCGACCGCGCCGGTGCGGTGGCCGAAGGGGTGCAGGCGACGTGGTTGGCCGTGGCGGTCGGCCTGGTGGTCGCGCTCGTCGGACAGCTGGTGGCCGCGCCGGTGGCCAACGGCCTGGCCGGGGGCGGCCCGGTCGCGGACGCGGCCGTGTCGTGGCTTCGCATCGCGCTGTGCGGGGCGCCGATGGTGTTGATCACCATGGCCGGCAACGGCTGGATGCGCGGCGTGCAGGACACCGTTCGACCCCTGCGCTACGTGCTGGTGGGCAACGGGATCTCCGCGGTGCTGTGCCCGGTGCTGGTCTATCCCGCGGGCCTGGGCATGGAGGGCTCGGCGCTGGCGAACTTGGTGGGCCAGAGCATCGCGGCGAGCTTGTTCGTGCGCGCCCTGGTGGTGGAGCGGGTCGGTGTGCGGCCGGATCCGAGCCGGATGCGCGCCCAGCTGGGCATGGGCCGGGACCTGGTGCTGCGGAGCTTGGCGTTCCAGGTGTGCTTCGTGTCCGCCACCTCGGTGGCCGCGCGGATCGGTGCGGAGTCCGCCGCTGCCCACCAGGTGGTGTGGCAGTTGTGGTCGTTCCTGGCGCTGGTGCTGGATTCGCTGGCGATCGCCGCGCAGTCGCTGGTGGGGGCTGCGCTGGGCGCGGGGCGGGAGGCTTCGGCCAAGGCGATCGCCAAGCAGATCACCGGCTACGGGCTGGTGTTCGGGGTGGTGCTGGGCGTGCTGTTCGCGGCGCTGGCGGGGCCGCTGCCCGCGCTGTTCACCACCGATGCGGCGGTGCTCGCCGAGGTCCCGAAGGCCTGGTGGTTCTTCGTGGTGCTGCAGCCGGTGGCCGGGGTGGTGTTCGCGGTGGACGGCGTGCTGCTCGGGGCCGGGGACGCGGCGTTCCTGCGCACGGCGACGATGCTCAGCGCGCTGGTGGGCTACCTGCCGCTGATCTGGCTCTCGCTAGCGTTCGGTTTGGGGCTGAGCGGCATTTGGACGGGGCTGTCGCTGTTCATGCTGCTCCGCCTGGTGAGCGTGGTGCTGCGGGTCCGCTCGGGCCGGTGGGCCGTGGTGGGTGCGGAACCGGCGAAGGCGTGATCAGTTCCAGAACCAGTCCTGCTGGCGGACTTGGCGGAACGCTTCGCGGCGCGCGTCGGCGGGCAGCCGCTGGATGTAGACCATCCCGTTGAGGTGGTCGGTCTCGTGCTGCAGGCAGCGGGCCATCAGGCCGTGCCCGGAGACGGTGATGGGGTCGTTGTTCAGGTCGACGCCTTTGACCACCGCGTAGTTGGCGCGCGGGGTGGGGAAGCTGAGCCCGGGCAGGGACAGGCAGGCTTCCTCGCCGTCCTGCTGCTCTTCGGAGAGCTCGGCGATCTCGGGGTTGAGCACGTAGCCCTTCTCCCCGTCGATGTTGTAGCTGAACGCCCGGATGCTCACGCCGATCTGCGGGGCCGCCACTCCGGCTCGTCCGGGGGCGTCTACGGTGTCCAGTAGGTCTTTGACGATGGTGCGCAGCCGGTCGTCGAACGCGGTGACCGGCTCGGCGACCATCCGCAGTACCGGGTCACCGAACTTCCTGATCGGCCGTAGTGCCACGTGAACCTCCTGGTGCGCCTGGGAGCCGTTGTGTCCGTGACGTCTTGGATGATGGAAGGCCGTGTCTGAGCAGCAGTCCCGAGTTTCGCAGAAGAAGCGGTCCGCGCTCCCGCCAGGTCTGGTGGTGGTCGACAAGCCTTCGGGGATGACCTCGCACGACGTGGTCGCCCGGATGCGCCGGATCATGGGCACCCGTCGGGTGGGGCACGCGGGAACGCTGGATCCGATGGCCACCGGGGTGCTGGTGCTGGGGATCGAGCGGGCGACGAAGCTGCTCGGTCATCTGGCGCTGGACACCAAGGCGTACTTGGCCACGATCCGGCTCGGTGAGGCGACCACGACCGACGACGCCGAAGGCGAAGTGGTGTCGCGCGCGGACGCCTCCGAGGTGGAGGAGGACGCCATCCGGTCCGCGGTCAGCACGTTGACCGGGGACATCATGCAGGTGCCCAGCGCGGTCAGCGCGGTGAAGGTGAACGGGCGCCGGGCTTACGAGCTGGTGCGCTCCGGCGAGTCGGTGGAGCTGCAGCCGCGGCCGGTGACGGTGGAGCGGTTCGACGTGCTGGCGGTGCGCCGGTTGCCGGAGGCGACCGAGCTGGACGTGCTCGTGGAGTGCTCGTCGGGCACCTACGTCCGGGCGCTGGCCCGGGATCTGGGGGAGCGCCTGCAGGTGGGCGGCCACCTGGTGGCGTTGCGGCGCACCCGGGTGGGGCCGTTCGGCTTGGCCGAGGCCCGCACGCTGGAGCAGCTGGAGGAGGAGCCGCAGCTGTCGATGAGCATGGACGAGGCGGTGGAGGCCGCGTTCCCGCGGCGGGACGTCGGGTTGCGCACCGCGCGTGCGCTGGCGCACGGCCAGCGGGTGCCGGCGGCCGGCGTGGACGGGGTGTACGGCATGTTCGACCCCAGCGGTCGCGCGGTCGCTCTGGTGCGGGACGAGGGCCGGTACGCCAAGCCGGTGTTCGTGATCACTCCAGCCTGATCCCGCCGCGCCGGGAGCGGGTGCGGCAACGCGGTCGAGGCCGGGGAAGTACGCTGCTGTCCGTGCAGCGTTGGCGCGGACTCGAGCAGATTCCCGGTGGTTGGGGACGGTGCGTGGTCACCATCGGTGTCTTCGATGGTGTGCACAGAGGGCACCAGCAGTTGATCAACCACGCGGTCCAGCAGGCGCGGCGGCGCAACCTGCCGTGCGTGTTGATGACCTTCGATCCGCACCCGTCCGAGGTAGTCCGACCGGGTAGCCACCCGGCGCAGCTGACCACTCTGCGCCGGCGGGCGGAGCTGGTCGAGCAGCTCGGCGTGGACGTCTTCTGCGTGCTGCCGTTCACCCGCGAGGTGTCGCGGATCCCGGCCGAGGAGTTCGTGCACGAGTTCCTGGTGGAGCGGTTGCACGCGGCCGAGGTGGTGGTCGGGGAGAACTTCACCTTCGGCTACAAGGCGGCGGGCAACATCGACCTGCTGACCAAGCTGGGGGAGCGGTTCGGCTTCGAGGTCTCCTCGGACGCGCTGGTGTCCGGCCCGGTGCGGCGCGCCGGTGACCCGACCGAGACGTCGGTGACCTTCTCCTCCACCTACGTCCGCTCCTGCATCGACGCCGGGGACGTGGGCGCGGCCGCCTCGGCGCTCGGCCGGTTCCACCGCTTGGAGGGCATCGTGGTGCGGGGTGCCGGCCGCGGCGGCAAGGAGCTGGGTTTCCCGACCGCGAACTTGTCCACCCCGGAGCACGCGGCCATCCCGGCCGACGGGGTTTACGCCTGCTGGTTCACGCACCGCCGGCAGAACTCGGAGCTGCCGGGCACGACCTATCCGGCGGCGGTGTCGGTGGGGAGCAACCCGACGTTCTCGGGCACCGAGCGCACCGTCGAGGCGTACGTGCTGGACGTCACCGATGCCGATTTCTACGGCGAGCACGTGGCGTTGGACTTCGTGCAGCGGCTGCGGGGGATGGAGCGCTTCAGCAGCGTCGAGGCGCTGATCGAGCAGATGCACCGGGACGTCGCGGAGACCCGCCGGGTGCTGGGCGTCGATCGGTGAGCAGGGCGTCGGTGGTGCTGCTCGGCTGACGGCTGGGCGTCGTGCTGGCTCACCTTGGGTCCAAAAATTTTCACATTTCGGTCCGTTCGACAGCGGTGGCCTGGCAGTATTCGAAATGGTCTCGGCGAACCCGAGGCGGAGGAGCGAGAGGGCACCGGGGGAGCGAAGGTGGCGGAGAGCAGCAACGTCCAGCGGAACCTGGCGCTGCAACGGCAGTGGTACGGCGAACCGCTGGGGGACCGGGTGCGCCGTCTGGTCGTTGCCTTCCGCATCTCCCAAGCGCAGCTGGCCGACGTGCTGGGCATCAGCGCACCGATGCTCAGCCAGGTGATGAGCGGGCGCCGGGCGAAGATCGGCAATCCCGCCGTGCTGGCGCGCTTGGTCATGCTGGAGCGCAAGGTCCTGATCCCCGGGGTGGCGGCCGGCGAGGAAGAGGCGATCAAAGAGGCCTTGGAGGACGTGCGCACGTCCCGGCCGCTGCTGGGGCGGGACGACCTGCCGGTGGTGCACCAGAGGCGGGAGCCCAGCGGGGAGGAGGCGGCCTGGCCGGTGCTGCGCAAGGTGGCCAAGCCCAGTGAGCTGGAAGGGGCGGCCGCCATGATCAAATCCCGTTACCCGGCGCTGGCCGAGTTGTTGCGGCGGGCCGCCAACGGCGACGTGAAGTAGCGCGCTCGACGGGCAGAATCGGCTGCGTGGCCCGCGCCGGAGTTCCCGGGAGGTGGCATATGCGGCTGTTCACCGCGCTGTGGCCGGTCGAGGACGCGCTGCGGCACCTGGACCGCGCGGTGCGCGCGGTCGACCAGGAAGACCTGGCGGCGGCGACCGGGGGGTTGCGCAAGTTCCGGTTCATCTCCCCGGACCGCTGGCACTTGACCTTGTGCTTCCACGGCGACGACGCCGATCTGCAGGCCACGACCGAGCAGGTGGAGAGCCGGGTGGCCGCTCTGCCGGGGGTGTCCGCGCCTCGGCTGCGGTTGGCCGGGGCCGGGACGTTCCGCGGGGTGCTGTGGATCGGGGTGCAGCCGGCGGAGGAGGCCGATGAGACCGCGTTGCGGCAGCTGGTGGGGGCGGCCGGTGGTGACGCGCGGGGCTACGAGGCGCACCTGACCATCGCCCGGTGGTTGGGCGGCCGGCTGGACCGGGCGCGGCTGACCGGGTTGTTCGCCGACTACGCGGGCCCGTGGTGGGAGCCCGAGCACCTCGCGGTGATGAGCAGCGAGCTGCGCCGGGGCGGCCCGATCCACCGGACGGTGCACCGGGTGGCGCTGCCGCGCCGGGCGTCAGGTTAGGCCGGATGGCGATTCCTTGCTGTTATGCTGACTGTGAGTCCGGCTGCAGTCCGTGGTGGCCGGAGGTCGTCGTACGACGATTCCCTGCTTGCCGCAGGCGGAGTTGACACGGGACAGCGACAAGGAGAGTCAACCGTGGCTTTGTCCACTGCTGAGAAGAAGCAGATCCTGGCTGAGTACGGCCTGCACGAGAAGGACACCGGCTCGCCCGAGGCCCAGGTCGCGCTGCTGACCAAGCGGATCATCGGGCTGACCGAGCACCTCAAGCAGCACAAGCAGGACCACCACTCCCGTCGTGGTCTGCTGCTGATGGTGGGCCGTCGCCGCCGCCTGCTGAACTACCTGCAGAAGGTGGACATCGAGCGCTACCGGTCGCTGATCCAGCGGCTCGGTCTGCGTCGTTGACGAACCGAGGGGAGCGGCTCGTGCCGCTCCCCTCGATGTCTAACCGGACGGCGCGCCGCGCCGTCACCAACTGAAGAGCGCTCACGGTAACGGGACAGGCGTCCGCCGGTCCTCGGTAGTGGCTTACGGGGGGTTCGCCCCCGTGGGCTTCGATCGATGGCCGGCCTCGTTCGGACCGACGACCCCGTACTTGCCGTGGGCCTCGCGAGAACGAGGAGTCAATCTTGACCGACCAAATCGACGAGGGCGTGTACGAAACCACGGCCGTGCTGGACAACGGTGCGTTCGGCAAACGCACCGTCCGGTTCGAAACCGGGCGACTGGCCAAGCAGGCGGCCGGCAGCACGGTCGCCTACCTGGACGACGAGACGATGGTGCTGTCCGCCACCACCGCGTCCAAGCAGCCCAAGGAGCAGTTCGACTTCTTCCCGCTGACGGTGGACGTCGAAGAGCGGATGTACGCCGCGGGCCGCATCCCGGGTTCGTTCTTCCGCCGGGAAGGCCGCCCGTCCACCGACGCGATCCTGACCTGCCGGTTGATCGACCGGCCGCTGCGCCCGTCCTTCGCCGACGGGTTGCGCAACGAGGTGCAGATCGTGGTCACGGTGCTGAGCCTGGCGCCGAACGACTACTACGACGTGCTGGCGATCAACGCCGCTTCGGCTTCCACCCAGCTGTCCGGCCTGCCGTACTCGGGGCCGATCGGCGGCACCCGCATGGCGCTGATCGACGGCCAGTGGGTCGCTTTCCCCACCTACGACCAGCTGCAGCGCGCGGTGTTCAACATGGTCGTCGCCGGCCGCATCGTGGGTGACGACATCGCGATCATGATGGTGGAGGCCGAAGGCACCGAGCACACCGTCGAACTGGTGAAGAACGGTGCGCAGGCGCCCACCGAGGAAGTCGTGGCGGAGGGCCTGGAGGCGGCCAAGCCGTTCATCCGGGCGCTGTGCGAGGCGCAGCAGCGCCTGGCCCAGACCGCCGGCAAGTCGACCGCCGAGTACCCGCTGTTCCCGGCGTACGAGCAGGACGCCTACGAGGCGGTGGAGCGCATCGCGGCCGCGGACCTGGCCGAGGCGCTGAAGATCGCCGGCAAGCAGGAGCGCGAAGAGCGGCTCGACGAGATCAAGGCCAAGGTCGTCGAAGAAGTCGGCATCGGCGAGGGCGAGGAGTTCGAGGGCCGCGAGAAGGAGATCGCCGGTGCTTTCCGGGCGCTGACCAAGAAGCTGGTCCGCGAGCGGATCATCCGCGACCAGGTGCGCATCGACGGCCGCGGCGTCACCGACATCCGCCGGCTGTCGGCCGAGGTCGGGGTGGTCCCCCGGGCGCACGGTTCGGCCCTGTTCGAGCGGGGGGAAACCCAGATCCTGGGGGTTTCCACGCTGAACATGCTCCGGTTGGAGCAGACGATCGACTCGCTGTCGCCGGAGACGACCAAGCGCTACATGCACCACTACAACTTCCCGCCGTACTCGACCGGTGAGACCGGCCGGGTGGGCAGCCCGAAGCGCCGCGAGATCGGGCACGGTGCTCTGGCCGAGCGGGCGCTGGTCCCGGTGCTGCCTTCGCGCGAGGAGTTCCCGTACGCGATCCGGCAGGTGTCGGAGGCCATCGGGTCGAACGGCTCCACCTCGATGGGCTCGGTCTGCGCTTCCACGCTTTCGCTGCTCAACGCGGGTGTGCCGCTGAAGGCCCCGGTCGCGGGGATCGCGATGGGCCTGGTGTCGGCCGAGATCGACGGCAAGACCCACTACGTGGCGTTGACCGACATCCTCGGCGCCGAGGACGCCTACGGCGACATGGACTTCAAGGTCGCCGGCACCAAGGACTTCGTGACCGCGCTGCAGCTGGACACCAAGCTGGACGGCATCCCGTCCGAGGTGCTGGCGCAGGCGCTCAGCCAGGCCCGGGACGCCCGGCTGACCATTCTCGACGTGATGGCCGAGGCCATCGGCTCGCCGGACGAGATGAGCCCGCACGCGCCGCGGGTCACCTCGATCAACATCCCGGTGGACAAGATCGGTGAGGTGATCGGCCCCAAGGGCAAGATGATCAACTCGATCACCGAGGAGACCGGGGCGGAGATCACCATCGAGGACGACGGCACCATCTACGTCGGTGCTGCCGACGGCCCGTCGGCCGAAGCGGCGATCGAGAAGATCAACGCCATCGCCAACCCGCAGTTGCCGAAGGTGGGCGAGCGGTTCCTCGGCACCGTGGTCAAGACCGCCGCGTTCGGGGCGTTCGTCTCCCTGCTGCCCGGCAAGGACGGCCTGGTGCACATCTCCAAGCTGGGCAACGGCAAGCGCATCGGCAAGGTCGAGGACGTGGTCAACGTCGGCGACAAGCTGCGCGTGGAGATCGCGGACATCGACAGCCGCGGCAAGATCAGCTTGGTCCCGGTCGACGAAGAGGGCGAGAAGTCCTCGGAGAAGGGCGAGAAGCCTTCGGAGAAGGGCAAGAAGGAAGAGAAGAAGGGCGCCGGCAAGTCGGGGGCGTCGAAGTCCCGGTCTTGAGGTGGCCGGTCTGAACTAAGCTGCTGATCCGAGGTGCGGCCCGCTCCAGTTCCCGTGGAGCGGGCCGCATCATTTGGCCAGGCCCATGATGGGCTCGTGTTCTTCCGCTGACGGACTGCGAAGGGATATGACCAGAAATCAAGCACGTGCCGGGTACTTGCAGCGGCCGGGAACCACGCAGGTCCTCGGTCGCACCAGCGGGGGTGAGACGGTGCGGCGCACCGTGCTGCCCGGTGGTCTCCGGGTGGTGACCGAGCCGATCCCCGGGGTGCGGTCGGCCGCGGTCGGCATCTGGGTCGGGGTCGGTTCCCGGGACGAGTCGCCGAAGCAGGCCGGTGCGGCGCACTACCTGGAGCACTTGCTGTTCAAGGGGACGACCAACCGCTCCGCGGCGCAGATCGCCCAGGAGATGGACGCGGTGGGTGGTGAGCTCAACGCCTTCACCACCAAGGAGTACACCTGCTACTACGCGCACGTGCTGGACAGCGATCTGCCGTTGGCGGTGGACGTGCTGTGCGACGTGGTGTTCCGCGCGGTGAACACGGACGCCGATGTGGACGTCGAGCGCAACGTGGTGCTGGAAGAGATCGCGATGCGCGACGACGACCCGGAGGACCTGCTGTTCGAGCTGTTCAGCAGCGCGGTGCTGGGCGACCACCCGCTGGGGCGGTCGATCCTGGGCACCGAGGAGTCCATCGCCAACATGACCCGCTCCCGGGTGCACGGCTTCTACCGCAGCCACTACGTGATGCCGAAGATGGTGCTGGCGGTGGCGGGCAACGCCGAGCACCAGGCGGTGGTGCGGCTGGTGCGCAAGGCCCTCAAGGACCGGCTGTCCGGGCAGGTGCGGCCCGAGCCGCCGCGCAGCGGGCGGGTCCGGTTGCCCAGGCAGGAGCTGCTGGCGCTGCGCCGTGCCGACACCGAGCAGGCGCACCTGCTGGTCGGCTGCCGCGGGCTGGACCGCTACGACGAGCGCCGGTTCACGCTGGGCGTGCTCAACGCCGCGCTGGGAGGCGGGATGAGCTCGCGGTTGTTCCAGGAGGTCCGGGAGCAGCGCGGGCTGGCCTACTCGGTGTACTCGACCGCCGCGTCTTACGCGGGGACCGGCACGTTCTCGGTGTACGCGGGGTGCGCTCCGGATCGGCTGGGCGAGGTCGCCGAGGTGGTGCGCGGGATCCTCACCGAGGTCGCGGAGCACGGGCTCACCGAGGAAGAGGTGGAGCGGGGCCGCGGCCAGTTGCGCGGCGGCCTGGTGCTGGGGCTGGAGGACAGCGCGTCGCGGATGAGCCGCATCGGCAAGACGGAGCTGAACTACGGGCGGCACTTCAGCGTGGAGCAGACGCTGGAGCGCATCGACGAGGTCACCGTCGAGGATGTGGCTGACCTCGCGAGTGAGTTGTTGCGGCGCCCGCTCACCACCGCGGTGGTGGGTCCGTATGCTGACCTTCAAGATCTGCCGGCGGGTGTGTGAGCCGGCACGCCCGGGAAGTCAAGCCGAGTTGGAACGAAGGGTTGTCATGAGCTCGCCGATCAAGGTTGCAGTGCTGGGCGCTCGCGGACGGATGGGTTCCGAGGCGGTGCGGGCGATCGGCGAGGCGCCGGACACCGAACTCGTCGCCGAGATCAACCGCGGGGACGACCTTTCCGCGCTGGTCGACAACGGGGCGCAGGTGGCGGTGGACCTGACCCACCCCGACTCGGTGATGGACAACGTCCGGTTCTGCGTGGACAACGGCATCCACGTGGTGGTGGGCACCAGCGGCATGACCGAGGACCGGCTTGCGGAGGTGCGCTCCTGGCTGGGCGAGGACCCGTCCACCGGGGTGCTGGTGGTGCCGAACTTCGCCATCGGCGCCGTGCTGTCGATGAAGTTCGCGGAGCTGGCGGCGAAGTTCTACGAGTCCGTCGAGGTCGTGGAGCTGCACCACCCGAAGAAGGCCGACGCCCCTTCGGGGACCGCTGCCCGCACCGCGCAGCTGGTCGCCGGGGCGCGCGAGCAGGCCGGGTTGGGCCCGGCGCCGGACGCCACCACCAAGGAGGTGGACGGCGCGCGGGGCGCTGACATCGACGGGGTCCGGGTGCACTCGGTGCGGATGTCCGGGCTGGTGGCCCACCAGGAGGTGCTGTTCGGCACGGAGGGCGAGTCGCTGACCATCCGGCACGACTCCTACGACCGGCGCTCCTTCATGCCGGGTGTGCTGCTGTCGGTGCGGGAAGTCGGTTCCCGCCCGGGGCTGACGGTGGGGCTCGACGCGTTGCTGGGGCTGTGACGTGGGCCGTGACGACGGTGCTCGCCGCAAGCTGACCGGTCCGCGCACCGCGGCGTTCGTGGTCGCCGCGGTGCTGGCGGTGTACCTGGTGCTCATGGCCGGCCGCGCGGTGACGATGATCGTCTCCGGGAACCCGGTCTTCGTCGGGCTCGGCTTGGCGATCCTGGTGTTCCCGGTGCTGGGGGCCTTGCTGGTGGTCGACCAGTTGCGGTTCGGCGCCCACACCGAGCGGTTGGCCCGGCGGCTGGCCGAGGAAGGCGAGCTGCCGGACGTGTCGCACTTGCCGAGGCGGCCTTCCGGGCGGGTGGAGCGCGAGGCGGCGGACGCCTGGTTCGACGAGAAGCAGGCGGAGCTGGAAGCCGATCCGCAGAACTGGCGGCGCTGGTTCGCCCTGGCCCAGGCCTACGACTTGGCGGGCGACCGCAATCGCGGGCGGAAAGCGATGCGCCGGGCCATCGAATTGGAGCGCGCCGAGAATTCTTGATCCATCATTTTCCGAATACCGGGAAATGATTTTTCAAAAAACGTGGGTGGCGAATTCCGGGGCGAAGGTGAGCGATCCGAATCGGAAAAGCCGCCCGACGAAACCGATGACCAGGAAGCTCACCAGCGGCACCTTGGCCAGGCCGGCGGCGGCGGACACCGCGGCGAACGGCGGCAGGCTGGCGGTCGCGCTGGTCAGCAGCACGCCCCGGGCCCACCACCGGCGCTGTTGGCACACCTGCCGGAACCGGGCGAGTTTCTCCTGGTAGCGGCGTCGACGCCCGGACATCTCGGTGCTGCGGCGCAGCAGCGAGGGCAGTTGGATGGCCCCGCGGCCGGCGTAGTAGTGCAGCAGTTTCCCGGCGATCTGGCCCATCGCGATGACCAGCGCCAACGCCCACCACGCCACCGGCTGGTCGCTCACGACCAGGCCGACCGCGAACAATTCGATGCTGAGCAGCGGTATCACGGCCGAAACCAGGGAGAGCCCCAGCGCGGTCGCCAACAGCCCGATTGCCGTGATCAATGGATTCTCCGGGTTGGCTTCCGAACTGGCCGGAGCGTAACAGCCGGGCGTGTTGTTTTCTTGGTCAGGTAGCTACTTCAGCTGGAATTCGAGGGATCCGCTCAACCGCATTTCCCGCAGTGGGCGACCGCCGGCGTCGAGGGTGCGGACGGTGCCGTCGGGTTCCCAGCCGGCGCTGCGGAAGAACGACAGCGAGGCGGTGTCGGCGACCGGCACCCACGCGATCCCCCGGGTGGCGCCCCGCAGGGTTTGCAGGTTCGCCGCGGTGGCCAGCAGTCTGCCGCCGTGCCCGCGCCGCCCCCACCGGGGTTCCACGAGCAGGGAGCTGATCAGTGCGACTTCGGCCGCGTCGGTGGGCAGGCTGCCGTCCGGGGCGGCGAGCTCGGCTTCGGGTGCGGGGCCGGCGGCGCAGAAGCCGACGGTCCAGGGCCCTTCGGTGGCGATCACGACTTGGGCGGGACCGTGTTCGAGGGTGTGCTGCCACTGCTGTTCGGTTTCCTGCTGGGACAGGTGGTCGAGCACTTCCGGTGGCAGCAGTTCCGCGTACGCGGTGCGCCAGGTGCTCAGCTGGATGCGGGCGATCTCGGCGGCGTCACCTGGTGTTGCGGGGCGGACAGCGGCTTCGGCCATGCCGCCAACCTAGCGTGTTCGGGCCTGCACCGGGAGCGGTTCGCCGGTGGATGTCGGGGCGGGGTGGCAGCATGCGGTGCGTGCGAACGATCAGTCCTGCCGAGGCCCGCCGCGTGGTGCTGCGGGCGCAGGGGTTCACCGGTGGTCGTCCCGGGGCCGGTTCGGGTCGTCGGCAGTTGTCCCGGGTGCTGTCCCGGATCAGGTTGCTGCAGTTGGATTCGGTCAACGTGGCGGTGCGGGCGCACTACGTGCCGCTGTTCAGCCGGTTGGGGCCGTACTCGCGGCAGCTGCTCGACGCGGTCGCGTGGGAGCCCACCCCGGCCCGGCCCCGGATGCTCGTCGAGTACTGGGCGCACGAGGCGTGCCTGCTTCCGGTCGCCGACTGGCCGCTGCTGCGCTGGCGGATGCGGGATTGCGGGGGGTGCGTGGCGGCGCCGCGGCAGGGAGCTGCTGGAGCAGGACCCCCAGTTCGTCGCTGACGTGCTGGCCGCGGTCAAGGAGCTGGGCCCGGTGGGGGCCGGGACCGTGGAGCGGGAGCTCGGGGCGGACCGCCCGGGCCAGCGGGGCCCGTGGTGGGACCGCAGCCGCACCAAGCGGGTGTGCGAGCTGCTGTTCGCCACGGGGGAGTTGACCACCGGTGCGCGGCGGAACTTCGAGCGGCTCTACGACTTGCCGGAGCGGGTGCTGCCGGCTGCGGTGCTGGCGCGGGAGCCGGACGAGCAGGAGGCGGTGCGCGAGCTGGTCGAGCGGTCGGCGCGGGCGCTGGGGGTGGCCACCGAGGCGGATCTGCGGGACTACTACCGGTTGGGCGTGCAGCAGTGCCGCGCGGCTGTCGAGGACCTGGTGTCGGCCGGGGTGTTGGAGCCGGTGGCGGTGCGGGGGTGGCGGCAGCGGGCGTACCTGCACCGCTCGGCCTCGGCGCCCCGCGAGGTGGCGGTGCGGGCGTTGCTGTGCCCGTTCGACCCGCTCATCTGGGAGCGGTCTCGTGTCGAGCGGTTGTTCGGGTTCCGCTACCGGTTGGAGATCTACGTGCCGCAGCGCGAGCGCCAGTACGGCTACTACGTCTTCCCGTTCTTGTGGAACGACCGGCTGGTGGCCCGGGTGGATCTGAAGGCGGACCGGGCAGCCGGGGCGCTGGTGGTGCGAGGGGCTTTCGTCGAGCCGGGGCAGCCGGAGGCGGCGGTTGCCGCGGAGCTCGCCGGGGCGTTGCGGGAGATGGCGGATTGGCTGGAGTTGGAGGACGTGCTGGTGGCGGACAACGGTGATCTGGCCGGCCCGCTGCGGGCCGCGGTGCGGTAGCCGCGGGCGGGCCGGCGTGGTTTCAGCTGGCCGAGGTGAGCAGGGCGCTGCCGGTGCCGGTGCGCGCGTGGATCCGCATCTCGGGTTCGCGTTCCGGCGCCTGCTCGGAGACGTCGAGGTCGCTGGCGACCGTCCCGGTGGCCGAGGTCAGGTCCACTTCGGCCGTGCGGTCGCGTTGCAGGGTGATCTGCACGTCGCCGCTGCCGGTGATCAGCTCCAGTTGTCCGCTGCGGGCTTCGGCGACGGTGAGGCTGCCGCTGCCGGAGCGGACGAGCAGGTTGCCGTCCACGCTGCCCAACCACACGTTGCCGCTGCCGGTGACCACTGTGGAGGGGCCGGTGAGGTTGGTGATTTCGATGTCGCCGCTGCTGCTGCGGGCGTGCACCCCGGAGGTGACGGTGCCCAGCCGGATCGGTCCGGCGCCGGAGCGGATGGTGGCGCGTTCCGCGGTCCGCTCGACCGAAACCGTGCCGGATCCGGATTGGATGTTGGCCCGCAGCGCGGTGCCGGTGACGGTGGCTTCGCCGGAGCCGATGTGGATCCCCACTTCGGAGTTCTCCGGTGCGTGCACTTCGATGGCCAGCGGGATGCTGCGCAGCGGCCCCATGTTGGGGGTGCGGACGACCAGTCGGTTGCCGGTCATGGTCACCCGGGTTTGCCGGACCGCTTCGCTGATGGGGGCTTTGGTGCTGCGCCCGTTGTCCCAGGCGGCGCGCAGGCCGCTTTCGCCGAATTGTTCGCTGACCCAACTGAGCAGGTTGGACAGTCCACCGCGCCAGTCCGGGCCGCCGGAGGTGGGGTCGTGCCGGACCTCGATGCGGGTGGTGGCGGTGTCGGTGAGCCGGACGGTGACCGGGCCCAGGATGTTGGAGATGTCCAGGCTCACCGGTTCAGGAGTGCTGAACTCCTGGGTGCGGATCAGTTCGTTGCTGGTCTCTTGGAAGTCGCCGGGCTGCGCCGGGCCGTTCGGGTCGAATGCCACTGGAGCTCACCGCCTTCTAGGACTGGACCCAGCCGTGGATGCGGGCGCCGGGTTCGCCGCGCCACCGCCCGCGCCCGTGGTCCCACGGTCCGCGACCGCGGCTGCCGTGCAGCGCGCCTTGCACCGCTTGGGCGACCCAGGTGTTGAGGGAGACGCCTTGGGAGGCGGCGGCTTTCTCGGCTTGGGATTTGATCTCGTCCAGGAGGCGCAGGGTGATGCGGCTGATGTCGCCGCCTTCGGAGTGCGGCGGCGGGGGTGGGGGTTCGTTGGTGGTGTCTTCGGTTCTGCTGGTGGTGGCGTCGTTGACCACGACTTGGACGTCCCTGCCGTCCAGGCGCAGGTCGACGACCGGTCCGTCGAGTTGGGTGGTGATTTCGGCGGCCAGGTCGGACAGGGCGTTCATGATCGCCAGCCGGGCGGCCGGTTCGATCGCGCTGGCGAGGACCGCGGCCATCTGCCGGGTGTGCTCGTCGCCCACCGAGGCGGCTGATGTGAGGTCGTCGCGGAGTTGGCTGATGTACGGCGTCAAATCCATGACGTCACTATGACGCTACATGTGACATCAGGCAAGCACCTGAATGGCGTCATCGGTGTCCGCACGGCTGTCGGAGGTGGCAGTTAGGCTCGTTCGAGAGGTCAAGGGGAGTCAACGACGGTCTTGGCGCCGTCACGCAGCAAAGAAGGGAATTCGCCCGTCGTGACCGAAATCGTGCGGCCGAAAGTGCAGTTGATCGGCAAGACCGAGTTCTTCCCACCGGAAGACGTCGACTGGTCCACCGATGCCGACGGCGGGCAGGCGCTGGCCGAGTTCGCGGGGCGGGCGTGCTACCAGTCGTGGCACAAACCGAACCCGAAGACCGCGACCAACGAGGGCTACCTCCGGCACATCCTGGAGGTCGGGCACCTGTCGGTGCTCGAGCACGGGACCGTCACCTTCTACATCACCGGGGTGTCCCGTTCGCTGACCCACGAGCTGATCCGGCACCGGCACTTCTCCTACTCCCAGCTGTCGCAGCGCTACGTCCCGGAGCGGGACGCCGCGATGGTGGAGCCGGAAGTGATCGCCGCGGACCCGGAGCTCCACGAGAAGTTCGTCAAGGCCGCTGAGGCCAGCGTGGCGGCCTACTCGGAACTGCTGGAGGCCCTGCAGGAGAAGTTCGCCGACGAGCCGAAGGCCACCTTGCGGCGCAAGCAGGCCCGGCAGGCGGCGCGCTCGGTGCTGCCCAACGCCACCGAGACCCGGATCGTGGTGACCGGCAACTACCGGGCCTGGCGGCACTTCATCGCCATGCGCGCCACCGAGCACGCCGACGTGGAGATCCGGGCGCTGGCCGTGGAGTGCTTGCGGCAGCTGCAGAAGGCCGCGCCGAACGTGTTCGGCGACTTCGAGATCACCGAGCTCAAGGACGGCACCGAGGTCGCTTCCAGCCCGCTGGTCAGCGAGGGCTGAGGCGGACGCCGGCCGGCCGGACGCCGCGGCGCGCCCGCGGTTTCCGGTCGGGCGGTGATCTTCAACGGCAGCCCGGCCCGCCGCCCGCTAGAGTGGCGCCATGGGATTGGCCAGTGACGAGCGTCAGCAGTTGTGCGATCTGTTCGAGCAAGTGGGGCCCGAGGCGCCCACGCTGTGCGATGGGTGGAACACCCGGGACCTCGCGGTGCACCTGGTGCTGCGGGACCGGCGCCCGGACGCGCTGGCCGGCAAGTTCGTGAAGGCGCTGGCGGACCGCCGGGAGAAAGCCGAGCAGGAGCTCCGGGCCAAGCCGTGGCCGGAGCTGGTCGACGAGGTGCGCCAGGGGCCGCCGAAGTGGAACCCGCTGAGCCTGGAGCCGGTGGCCGAGGCGGTCAACAGCGTCGAGTTCTACGTGCACCACGAGGACGTCCGCCGCGCCCAGCCGGGCTGGCAGCCGCGTCCGTCCGACCCGGCGCGGGAAGAGGGCCTGTGGCGGGCGCTGTCCCGGATCGCCCGCATGATCTACGGGCGCAGCCCGGTGGGCGTGGTGCTCCGCCGACCGGACGGCACGGAGATCGCGGCCAAGCGCGGCCCGCGCACGGTGCGCGTCATCGGTGAGCCGAGCGAGCTGATCCTGCACGCCTTCGGCCGCAAGGAGCTGCAGGTGACGTTCGAGGGCAACGAAGCGGACGTGCTGGCCATGGAGGACCTGCGCCGTTCGCTGTGACGGGCGCGCTGGAAAATCTCACCGCCGATCGGCCCCGGGGCAGAAAAAACAACCGTCCGCGACTGCCTCGGGGAACGGGTTTGCGGGCGCTCGGTTCGAGCAGGTCCGGGCTGCGGTGCCGATGGCCTGACCAGGTAGCGTCAGGGGTATGACCGACTGTCCGACTGCCATTCCGGGGCGCCCATTCGGCCGTGTCTTGACCGCCATGGTCACGCCGTTCGACGAGAACGGTGAGCTCGATGTGGCGCTCGCACAGGAGCTCGCCACGTACCTGGTTGATCGAGTCGGGAACGACGGGCTGGTCGTCAACGGCACGACCGGGGAGAGCCCGACGACCACCGACGAGGAGAAAGAACGACTCCTGCGCGCGGTGGTGGAAGCAGTCGGTGACCGCGCGACCGTGGTGGCCGGCGCCGGGACGAACAACACCGAGCACTCGGTGGAGCTGGCCCGGTCCGCGGAGAAGGCCGGCGCACATGGTCTGCTGGTGGTCACCCCCTACTACTCCCGGCCGCCGCAGGAAGGGCTCTACCAGCACTTCTGGACGGTTGCCGATGCCACCGACCTGCCGGTGATGCTCTACGACATCCCGCCGCGGTCGGTGGTGCCGATCCAGATCGACACGCTCAAGCGGCTGGCCGAACACCCGCGGATCAAGGCGGTCAAGGATTCCAAGCACGACCTGCTGGCCGGCAGCGAGGTCATGGCGGCCACCGACTTGGCCTACTACTCGGGTGAGGACCCGCTGAACCTGCCGTGGCTCTCGGTGGGCGCGGTCGGTTTCGTCAGCGTGATCGGGCACGTGGTGGGTGACCGGTTGCGCAAGATGCTGGACGCCTACGAGTCCGGTGACATCAAGACCGCCCACGAAATCCACTATGGACTTCTGCCGGTCTACCGAGCGATGAACGGGGTGGGCGGGGTAATCTTCGCCAAGACCGCGCTCCGGCTGTGCGGCTACGACACGGGGCAGCCTCGGCTGCCGCTGCCCGCCGCCACCGACGAGCAGGTCCGGTTGATCACTAGCGACCTATGGGACGCTGGCCTGGTATTGGTCAATCCTGACGCCAATCCAGACGCCGCAGCAGAGGTGACCCAGCATTGAACGTGAAGGCGACAGCCACCGAGCACCACGTGCTCGCCCCTACCTCGTCAACACCGCCGCCACCGCTGGCGGAGGGAGGTCTCCGGGTGGTGGCACTCGGTGGCATCGGCGAGGTCGGCCGCAACATGACGGTGTTCGAGTTCGCCGGCCGGCTGCTGATCGTTGACTGCGGGGTGTTGTTCCCCGAGGACGACGCGCCCGGCGTGGACTTGATCCTGCCGGACTTCGCACCGATCGAGGACCGCCTGGACGACATCGACGCCTTGGTGCTCACCCACGGGCACGAGGACCACATCGGTGCGGTCCCGTTCCTGCTGCGGATGCGTCCGGACGTGCCGATCATCGGTTCGCGGTTCACCCTCGCCCTGGTCGCCGCCAAATGCCGGGAGCACCGGCTGGAGCCCACGCTGATCGAGGTCGCCGAAGGCCAGCGCAGCAAGCACGGCGAGTTCGACCTGGAGTTCTTCGCGGTCAACCACTCGATCCCGGACGCGCTGGCGGTGGCCATCCGCACCCCGGCCGGCGTGGTGCTGCACACCGGGGACATCAAGCTGGACCAGCTGCCGCTGGACAACCGGCTGACCGACCTGGCCGGGTTCTCCCGGTTGGGCGACGAGGGCGTCGACCTGCTGCTGGTGGACTCCACGAACGCCGAGGTTCCGGGCTTCGTGCCGCCGGAGCGGGACATCGGCCCGGTGCTGGACGGCGTGATCGGCAAGGCCAGCCAGCGGGTGATCGTGGCGTGCTTCGCCAGCCACGTGCACCGCGTGCAGCAGGTGCTGGACGTCGCCAAGAGCCACGGCCGCAAGGTGTGCTTCGTCGGCCGCTCCATGGTCCGCAACATGGGCATCGCCGCTGATCTCGGCCTGCTGGAGGTGCCGGAGGGCCTGCTGGTGGAGCTGGACGAGGCGCTGACGATGCCCGAGGACATGGTGGTGTTCGTCTCCACCGGTTCGCAGGGCGAGCCGCTGTCGGCGCTGTCCCGCATGGCGCGCGGCGAGCACAAGCAGATCCGCATCCGCGCCGGCGACACCGTGGTGCTGGCCAGTTCGCTGATCCCGGGCAACGAGACCGCGGTGTTCGGGGTGGTCAACGGGCTGATCCGGCTGGGCGCGGAGGTGGTGCACCAGGCGAACGCGAAGGTGCACGTCTCCGGGCACGCGTCGGCGGGCGAGCTGCTCTACCTGTACAACGCGGTGCGCCCGAGCAACGTGATGCCGGTGCACGGCGAGTGGCGGCACTTGCGGGCGAACGCCGAGTTGGCCCGGTTGACGGGCGTGCCGGCGGACCGGGTGGTGATCGCCGAGGACGGCGTGGTCGTGGACCTGGTGGACGGCATCGCCAGCATCGCCGGCAGGTTCGAGGTGGGCCACGTCTACGTGGACGGTCTTTCGGTCGGGGACGTGGGCGAGTCCACGTTGTCCGACCGGCTGATCCTCGGCGAGGGCGGTTTCATCTCGATCAACGTGGCGGTGGACGTGTCCACGGGCCGCGCGGTGTCGTCGCCGACGATTTCCGGCCGCGGGTTCTCCGACGACCCGAAGGCGCTGGACGACGTGGTGCAGCTGGTGGAGATGGAGTTGGCGCGCACCGAGGCGGAGGGCATCACCGACACGCACCGGATCGCCCAGGCGGTGCGCCGGGTGGTGGGCCGCTGGGTGGCCGAGACCTACCGCCGTCGGCCGATGATCGTGCCGAACGTGCTGCCGGTGGAGTCCTGAGCTGTTCCGCTGCGCTCGGTCTGCTGCCGGCAAACCGGTTTCGCGTTTCGCGGTGTTGCGCGGTTTTCGCTGGACGTGAGCCAGGGGCCGGGGTTCTTGCCCGGCCCCTGGTTTTCGTTCGCCGCCTGGTTCATCGGTAGGCGGGCACGCTGCGCAGCGCTTGGACCATTTCGTTGAGGGCGGCGGTGAGCCTCCGGTTGTCGGCGGGGACCAGGTTGAGCCATTCCCGCCCGTCTCCGCTGGGTTTGCGCTGCACCAGGTAGCTGCCGTTCTCGGTGGTCATGAACTGCAGCTTGACCGGGTGCTTGTTGGTCTTGCGGATCTTCTGGTCGTAGGCGCGGACGCTGAACACTCCTTCCCGGAGGCGTTTGCTGCCGTAGGCCTCGGCGAGTGTTTTGGCGTCGTTGCTGCGGATTCCGCTGGAGGTGAACGCCGCGATCAGGCCGGCGCCGTTGCCGCGCAACCGCTCGCGGGCCTGGTCGAAGTAGTCGGCGGGCACGGAGACGGAGGCGCTGCGGGCCGGGGTGAGCTGCCCGACGAGGTTGGCGGCGTTGCCGACGGGCCCGCCGTATTCCTGCCGGGTGATGAGGATGTTCTGCAGCTCGGTGGCTTGTTCTCCGTCGGCTTGGTAGGCCTGGATGGTGGCCCGCCCGTATTCCACGAAGACGGCGTTGTAGCTTTCGCCTTCGCGGGAGTGCACGGCGAGTCCGACGGCCAGGGGCGGTCGGGCCAGCAGGTGGATGGCGTCTTCGAGGAACGGGTCGAGGTCCTCGTGCTGGAGGAGGCCTTGCTGGGCGAGTTGCTGCCGTCCCCGGTCCAGGGCTTGCCGCTGTTGTTGTTCGGTGGCTTCGACGGGCATCCAGCCGACCCGCAGCAGCGGGTGCAGCATGAGGTCGAAGCGGCTGCACAGGTAGTAGGCCGCAGCGGGTGGCAGAACGATTTGTGGTGCGGCCACTTAGTTACCTCCCGTTGTTCCAGTCGCCGAACACGGGCGGGGCGACCGGGTCCATGTCGTCCAGGAAGATGTCGTCGTTCTCCAGCAGCCAGCTGGGGCGGTCGTGCTCTTCGTCTTCGCCGCCTTGGCCGCCGCGGGCTGCCCCGGCGCCGCCCATGGCGCCGCCGGCCATGCCGCCGCGTCCCGCACCGGCTCCAGCGCCGGGGCCTCCAGCTGCGGCGGGGTTACCGGCTCCAGCGCCCACGGCGCCGACACCGGCACGGCCTCCGGCTCCGAGCTGGCCACCAGCGCCGGCACCAGCACCGGCTCCGGCTCCAGCGCCAGCTCCGAGGGCCCCGGCGCCGCCGGCCATGCCACCGCGGCCGCCCATGCCGCTGGCTCCAGCACCGCGGCCGCCCATGCCGCCGGGTCCGTGCGGGGCGGGGGCCCACTTGCCGTTGTAGGGGTTTTGCCGTTCCCACTGCCCGGTGTGCGGGTTCTGCCGGTAGAGGGTGCCGTCCGGGCCGCGCACCACTCCCGGGGGCAGGGCTGGGCTGCCGGCCCAGGACGAGCCGGTGCTGGCCGGGACTCCACCGCCGGCGCTGCTGCCCCCGCCGCCCGGCGTGGCGGTGCTGGGCAGGCTGCCGCTGCCGGAGGGGGAGGCCCAGGCCGAGCTGGTGCTGGCCGGGGTGGACGGGGTGCTCATGGTGGTGTTGGCCATGTAGCTGCTGGCCGGCGGCTGGGACGACTGCGGGGGCAGCTGCCGCTCCTCCGGAGGCTTCTCCTCAGGCTGGAACTGGGGCAGACGGCCGACCACGCCCTCGGTTTTGGCCTGGTAGCCGGACATGACCAGCTGGGCCTTCTCATTGGTGGCGTGGAAGGCCTCTTGGCGTTCTTCGTAGTCGCTCATCCAGCTGGTGAGCGCGAACTCATCCAACCCCCAGTTTTCAACCCAGCCCTTCTGGGGCGGATCGAACTGCATATCCACGCCGTTGGGCAGCTTCTGCCCCGGCGCGGGTAGTTCGTGAAAAGTGCTGTTCTGGTTGTTTACTTGTTCTTGGAGAGCAGCTCGGACTTTGTTAACAGCATTGGCAGCTTGACCAAAACGCTCATCAAGCTTACCGATCGAGGCCTGGGCTGCCTCGCTGGCTTCGCCTTCATGCGCCTCCGCAGCCCTCTTCAAGGCTGCCTGGAGGTCTGTCCGAAGCTTTTGAAGCTGACTTTCCACTTCCTGCCATTGCGGAATGGCTTCTTGAGTTGGCTTCGGCAGCTCGGTGGCCTCGAAAGATCCGGCCATCTGCTTGCGGTACTCTTTCGCCGGACTGACATAGCACGGCTCTACTGATTCTGAATCAAGCGGCAGCGGAATGCTCATGAAGATCCCCCATTCCTAGTTGTTCAGTTAGCTGCCGGAAGATTTGGAACCGCTGCTTCGAGAGCTTTCCGGGCAGGGCCGCAAGCGTCGGTTTGAGAGGAATCCCTGCCTGAAGCGACTAGAATTTGATTGGTGTTTGTGGCGAGGAAAAAGTCGCAGAATCCGTACTTGGCAGGTTCGCCCTGGTTGGCTCGGATGGCGGGATGGCCATCGACGGTGAATTCTTCGTAGTCTACGTAAGCTTCTTTACTGTTGCGAAATTCTTGAAGGCTACGATTAGACAATACCGTCAAGGTGACGATTTTAGAAAGGTCTTCTGTGTACCAGTCGCACCCGGCGCCTTCGTCAGTCTTTCTGCCTTCTGGTTCCAGTCCGAGTTCCACCCTGGTTTGTTCAGGAAGCATGTTGCAGGGATCGACAGCGGTGGCGTCTTTGGGATTGGGAACTTGGACCGCAGAGGCCTCTGATGTAGTTGGTTGAGGTGGCTGGGCAGCTGGTTCTTCACTAGAGCACGCGGTGAGCGACATGGCCGCTGCGAGCACGGCAAAGGACCAAGTTTGTCCCTTGCTGCAACCTTGTTTCATTTCAGACCTCCTGCTTAATCTTTCCGGAATCAATAGAAGCGTTGTCTTCCGCTCTCTTGTATTCTTCGAGAACAGCCCTGTATGATTCTACTTTTTCTTCGACGATTTTTAATATTTCATTCGTTTCCGCTAGGAATGAATTTTTTTCGTTTAGGGCTATGTCTTTAAAGGCCTGGTGAGCGCCTCGCGTATGCTTGTCTCCCGCGCTGAGTTCTCCTGGGACCAAGTTGGCGGTTTTTCGGCGTAAATCGTTTATAGAAAACTGGAGATCTCTTAGGTCTTTAATGGCCTTCTCGAGGGCGTCTGGGTCGAGTTGGTAGCCGGGCACTGTTTCCCCCTCTTGTTGCGGCTGACTAGTGTCCAGTCATACAAACTAGGCGTGCGGATGGTAGCGGTGGGCCGGCATGCTTGTATCGTTCACCCGTACGCCGTAGTACCGTTATGATCTTGCAACCTTTGGTGTGATGTGAATCGCTCGTCTAGTGAAGACTGTCGAGCTCAGCTGCTGTTTTGATCGGTGAGGTGTGCTGTTGGTGCAGCCTGGTGCCTGTGGGACAGGACTGCATGCCTCGCAGGGGCCTACAGCAGTTGACTGTCTCTTGAGTGCTTGGGCGCCGAACGTTGCGATGGAAGCCTGTCTGGTCTGCTCGGTGATGCTCACGAGCTGGGCCGGGTAGCGCCACAAGTGGTCGTTTGAGCTGTTGTGAAGCCTCGTCCCTTGATTGGTTAGTTGGCCGCTGGGAGGTTCGGCACAGCTGCTTCCAATGACTTTTGGGCCAACCCGCAGGGGTCAATAATTGGGAGGTCCATTGTGGTTACAGTCAGTACCTGGTTGTCATTTATAGCGACAGCCATGGCGCAAATACCATCAGCTGAGGGGTCTCCTTGGTTTGCGCGGACGGCTGGATATCCCGCGATGGTGAATTCCCGGTAGTCTGGGTAGAACGACTTGTCGTCGTAGTAATCTTGAATTTTCCTATCCATGACACCAAGAGAGACGCTCCGCTCGCCGTTCTCCGTTTCCCAGATGCATAGCTCATCTGGGCTGTCTGGTGAGGGTATACCTTCCCGCTTGAAGCCAAGCGAGCTCGCGTCCTCTGAGGACAAGAAGTCGCAGGGATGAGTATTTGCCGCATTCTTGGGGTTTTCTACTTTCGACTCTGCCTGCGGCTGGTTGTTGGATGTAGATGCTTCACCTGCTGTACTAGCGTTGTCTTCGCTGCATCCTCCTAGAAGTAGGGAGAAGGCCATGAATGCAGAGACGAGGAAAGGAGAAACGATCGACTTCATCTGACTCCTTGTTTTGATTTTTACCAACAAAATATCGCTTCTACCTGGTGGCGTCTATCTTTCCCTAAAAGATGGATTGAATGGGCAGTCCTATCGGCCTAACCTTTCTGTAGTAGCTGTGTGCTGAAACAATCTATCAGTTCATGCTCGTTATTGTGGTTTTCTAATTGGCCGAGGGTAAATTCGGAATAGCTGCTTCTAGTGATTTTTGGGCTAGGCTACAAGGGTCGGTGTAGGAAGAGTCTCTGGCTGTGGCGTACAGGACTTGGTTGCTGTTTGTGGCGAGGAAGATGTCGCAATGGCCATCTTCTGTGGGGTTGCTTCGGTTTGCGCGAACTGCAGGGTGTTCGGCGATGGTGAGTTCTCCGTAGTCCGCATAAGTGGATTTGTTTTCGTAGTATTCTTGTATGCTGCGATTTTCTATTGGAGACAGAGAAGCATATAGTGAAAAATCTTCTGAAGCCCATTGGCAAGAGTTTTCTTGCTTCGAAGGTCTGCCCTTGGGGCGTAATCCGAGCTCAACCGCAGTTTGCTCGGTAAGCATGTCGCAGGGATCCACAGCGGTGGCGTCTTTGGGGTTGGGGACCTGCACGCCAGAGGACTCGGCCGAGTTGGTGGGCTGGGGTGGTTGGGCGGCTGGTTCTTCGCTGGAGCACGCGGTGAGCGACATGGTCGCTGCGAGCGCTGCGATGGACCAAGCCCGAACCTTGCTGCAACCCATTCCCGTGGTCACCCTTCCTTGGAAACCCCTGCACATCCGCTTCTTGCGGCGAATCCCGCCAACACCGACCTGACCAGCCCGCTGTGCCATGGGCGAAACCAGCCCTGGTCAGCGCGGTCGAACACCACCAGCAGGCCCCGGTGCGGCCGGTCGATGCCCAGCCATGCAAACTAGGCGCACCCGAGATCGCCGTGGGGCGGAGTAGCAGCACCGTTCACCTGCGCGCCGCGAAGCCGTTGCGGTCTTGAAACCTGCGCGCCTGCCTACCGCTCTCGCCTGCTGCCGAGCGGCGCGCGACAAGCCGGCAAAAGCCGCACCGAATTGCTCCACCACTTTGATCCGCATGCCGCAGCAAGATCATTCGGTCAGCTCTCGTCCCACCCGACACCACCGCCATAGCGTCACCGGGGAGAAGTGAAAAGGTGGTGGGGGACTTGGACTTCACGTCACTGGTGGTGCTGAAAACCAAGGAAGGTGAGCGCAAAGCCCTCGAAGAAGCCAAGAACGCCGAAACAGCAGGAATGCGCATCTGCCTGGAACTCACCGACAGGCAAGACCCGATGCCTCGAAAATGGGCAGAACTCGTCGCCAAACAGCGGCTGAGCGGGACCACCTTCCTCGTTGATGCCACCCGGCTGGAGCAAGTCAGCCCGAACCAGTTCGAGGGGCCGCTGGGTTACGCGTCCGACCAAGTGATCAAGCAGATGGGGTTGCTGCAGCGGTGCCCCTTCATCCCCGTGGTGCCGCTCAACGCCCGCGAAGAGCACATCCCCGAAGCGGCAGCCCTGCGCGAAGAGCACGACAGCCTCATCGGCGTGCGAATCCAGGTGGCCGGGCAACACCCCCAGGAGGCGGTCGAGCTGCTCCAGCGCCGCATGAAGCAGCTCCGCGTCGAACCCGACATGGTCGCGCTGCTGCTCGACACCGAATACCTCGCGTCCGAAGAAGTTCAGCAGCGGCGAGCCGCGCAGTGCGCTGCTCTCCTCGCCGAAACAGCCCGCCTCCCATTCGAATCCACGACCCTGCTCGGCAGCTCAATACCGCCCGGCAACAAGCGGTCCCAACTGAAGCCGGGGAATTTGATCCGGCACGAGCTGCGGCTCTGGCGCCAATTCAAGAAGACCAACCCGGCGCTGCACTACGGGGACTACGGGGTCGTCCACCCCGTACCGGCCGAGCCACCCGCACAGGTGGGCGGTGGCAAGTTCAACCCCTACCTCTTCTACACGGCAGGTGAGCGCTCCCACTTCTCGCTGCGGAAACTGGACCGCGATCCCCGCACCGGGAAAGTGCTGGACAGCGAAGACCCCGCCGAGCACTTCCAAGACCTGGCCGAAGAGGTCATCAACTCCGACTACTACCAGCAGCACAGCACCGACAGCTGGGGAGACGAGTGCCTGCAGAAATGCGCTAAGGGGAACGAAAGGGCTGGTAGCCCGGCGAAGTGGATCGCCATCGGCACCTCGCACCACCTCGCCCACCTCAGCCGGAAGACCGGCTAGTACCGCCCCCTTGACGTTCCGAGGAAGCGGACCTGCGGAAAACCACTCCCGCTGGAGAACCGGGGGGCACAACACCTCCCCGTGGACCGCGCGGGACTCGTGCCGCGAGGTGCTGCGCCCGACGCGCCACGCGCGAGCAGAACGAGCGAACATCTGCCGAACTTCGCCCTCGGCGGGGCTCTGCCGGCGAGAATCGAGCCCATGGGTGGGCAGGAGCGGGCCGAGAAGTCCAGGCACAAGGTGGCGGTGCTGGTGCGGGACGGGCTGCTGCCGATGGAACTGGGGCTGGTGCACCAGCTCTTCGGCCAAGCCGCGGACGGAGAACCGCTGTACGAGCTGGTGACGTGCACGTTGGTGTCGGGCCTGGTGCGCACGGACGCGGACTTCCCGATCCTGGTGCAGCACGGCCCGGAAGCGTTGGCCGATGCCGACACGGTGCTCATCCCCGCCTCCCACGAGCTGGACATGACCGAAACCGAAGGGCGGCTGCCAGGGCTGCTGGCGGAAGCATTGGCCCAGATCCGGCCGGGCGCCCGCTTGGCCTCCATCTGCACCGGGGCGTTCGTGCTGGCCGCGGCGGGCAAACTGGACGGGCGCCGGGCGACCATGCACTGGAAATCGGTGGACAAGTTCCGCCAGCTGTACCCGAAGGTGCTGCTGGACCCGAACGTGCTCTACACCGACGAAGGGGACGTGCTCACCTCGGCGGGAGAAGCAGCCGGGATCGACCTGTGCCTGCACATGATCCGCAGCGACCACGGCGCCGCGGTGGCCAACGAGGTGGCGCGGGCGACGGTGGTGCCGCCGCACCGGGACGGCGGGCAAGCGCAGTTCATCAAAATCCCCGTCCCGGAGCCGCGGAGCCCGTCCACCTGGCGAGCACGCGCGTGGGCGCTGGAGAACCTGCACCTGCGGTTCACGCTCAAAGACCTGGCCGACAAAGAAGCGATGAGCGTCCGGACCTTCACCCGCCGGTTCCGCGCCGAAGTGGGGGTGCCACCGGGGCAGTGGCTGCTGCAGCAACGCCTCCAACGCGCCCGGCAACTGCTGGAAGAAACCGACCTGCCGGTGGAACAGGTGGCGGCGCGAACCGGGTTCGGCACCACGGTGTCGCTGCGGCAGCACTTCCAAACCGCGCTGGGGGTGTCGCCGAGCGCTTACCGCAGCACCTTCCGCGGTCGGTCCACTGCGGAACCCCGGGCGAGCGCGGGGCGGGGATAGCCGACCACCGCGTCCGCGTTCCTCCACTGTGGTCCCGCGGGGCAGCGGGAGGTTCAGCTCGCCGGACGCCACGGGCTGCGCTTGCCCGACACCGGTCGCGTCGGGTCCGCCAGCCGCGGCTCCTCCGGCTCGTCGGCGCGCAGCGGCGCGAGGTTGGCGGTGATCGAACGCATGATCCGGTCCCGCGCCCGAGCCGCGTCACCCACTCGACCGGCCGACAGCCCGCTCAGGTCCACCGGTTCGCCGAAGTGCACCTGGAGGACCGGTCGGCGGCGCAGCGCCTGCAACCAGGAGAAGAACAGCACCCACACGTCCCGCAGCCCGGTCACCCGCACCATGCCGTAGCACATGGCCTCGTGCGCGCCCCACTGGCTGACCGGGATCACCACCGCCCCGGACGCCAACGCCATCCGGGCCACCCCGGTCTTGCCGCGCTCCGGCCACAACCCCGGCTCCAAGCTGATCCGGCCCTCCGGGTAGACCACCACCGGTCGGGGCGAATCGCGCAGCGCTTCCACCACCCGGTCCAGCGCGTGCGCCGCGCTGCTCTTGCCCCGGTCCGCCCGGATGTGCCCGCACGCCCGCAGCACCTGGCCCAGCACCGGGGTGTCGAACAGCCCGCCCGTGGCCACGAACCGCGGCGCCAACCGCTGCTTCCGGCACGCCGCCAGCAGCACCAGCGGGTCCGCGTTCCCGATGTGGTTGGAGGCCAACAGCACCGGGCGGTCCCGCAAGTCCTCCGGCACCTCCCCGGTGACCACCAGCCGCCCGGTCAGCACGACCAGCAGCGCGTCCAGCTGCATCAGCAGTCGCCACAGCAGCGGGGTGCGCCGGAACCGCTCGCGGCGACGCTCCCGGGAAGACGGCTGGGCCGGTTCGGACGGCAGGGCAACCATGCTTGTGAGGATGGCACGCCAACCCGTCCGGAGGGGCCCGGGGCGGGGAAGTCGCAGCACATCGCTGTGGCTGGAGTGACTGATGGGACAGCGCCAGCTACCGTGTCAAGCATGGCGAGCCGGACAACGAATCGTGGCACGGGCTCGACGCGTACCCGCAAGACGAGCAGCAGCAAATCCACCGCGAAAACCCGCGGACCGGCGAAAACCCGCAGCAGTACGCGCAGCCGCTCCGGCTCCCGCACCAAGCCCCGCCGGTCCCGCGCCGGCAGTTCCAGCCTCGCTCGCGGCGTGGGCACCGTCGTGCGCGCGGTGGGCAAGACCAAGGAGATCGACCCGGCCCACCGCCGGGACGGCCTGGCCCTGCTGTACCTGGGGCTGGCCGTCATCGCCGCCGCCGGCGTGTGGTGGCAAGCCGGCGGTCCCGTGGGCCACTGGTTCGACTGGGTGGTGCGGTTCATCATCGGCTCCGCCGCCATCGCGCTGCCCCTCGTGCTGCTGGGCGCCGCGATCGTGCTGATGCGCACCGAGCACAACCCGCAAGCCCGGCCGCAGATCGTCCTCGGCAACCTCCTGCTGGGCGCCTGCGTGCAGGGCAACCTGCACATCTTCGGCGGCGCACCGCTCGAACCGAAGGACTGGACGCAAGCCGGCGGTGCCCTCGGGTTCGTCGCCGGCGGCCCGCTCGCCTACGGGCTCACCGCGTGGGTGGCGGTGCCGGTGCTGCTGCTCGTCGGGTTCTTCGGGCTGCTGGTGAGCACCGGAACACCGCTGCGGGAAATCCCCACCAAGCTGCGCCAGCTCGGCCAGGAAGCCGAAGCGGAGCAGCGCAAGAACAGCGCGGGGAAGGAGGAGAAGGCGGACACCGCCGCCACCGTCAAGCTCCGCCGACCGGCCCGCCGCCGGCAAGCCGCCATGGCGGCCGGAACCGCGCCGGAACCCGCCGAGGAACCCAGCACCAAGCCGGTGGCGAAACCAGCTGCCAAGCCGGCGAAGACCCCCAAGGCCGAACCCGAGCCGGTGGCCACCGCGGCTCGCACCACCGCCGCCGAACCGGCGCGCAGCAGCGGGAAGCCGAAGCGCAGCCGGGACGTGGAAGGCGACTACAAGCTCCCGCCGCTGGAACTGCTCACCGAAGGTTCCGCGCCGAAGAGCCACAGCAAGGCCAACGACGCCATGATCGAGGCGATCAACGGCGTCCTCGAGCAGTTCAAGGTCGACGCCGAAGTCACCGGGTTCACCCGCGGCCCGACCGTCACGCGCTACGAGGTCGAACTCGGTCCCGGGGTGAAGGTCGAGAAGATCACCGCGCTCACCAAGAACATCGCCTACGCCGCTGCCACCGACAACGTGCGGCTGCTGGCGCCCATCCCCGGCAAGTCCGCGGTCGGCATCGAAGTTCCCAACACCGACCGGGAAATGGTGCACCTGGGCGACGTGCTGCGCTCCCCGGAAGCGGCCGAGGACTCGCACCCGCTGGTGATGGGGTTGGGCAAGGACATCGAAGGCCGCATGCTGACCGCCAACCTGGCCGCCATGCCGCACCTGCTGGTGGCCGGGTCCACCGGCTCCGGCAAGTCCAGCTTCGTCAACTCGCTGCTGGTGTCCCTGCTGTCCCGGGCCACGCCGCAAGAAGTGCGGATGATCCTCATCGACCCCAAGATGGTCGAGCTCACCCCGTACGAGGGCATCCCGCACCTGATCACCCCGATCATCACCCAGCCGAAGAAGGCCGCCGCCGCGCTGGCCTGGCTGGTGGAGGAGATGGAGCAGCGCTACCAGGACATGCAGGCCAGCCGGGTGCGGCACATCGACGACTTCAACCGCAAGGTCAAGTCCGGGGAGATCACCACCCCGCCCGGCAGCGAGCGGGAATACCGGCCCTACCCGTACATCCTGGCGATCGTCGACGAGCTGGCCGACCTGATGATGACCTCGCCGCGCGACGTCGAGGACGCCATCGTGCGGATCACCCAGAAGGCCCGCGCCGCCGGCATCCACCTCGTCCTGGCCACCCAGCGGCCCTCGGTGGACGTGGTGACCGGGTTGATCAAGACCAACGTCCCGTCCCGGTTGGCGTTCGCCACCTCTTCGCTGACCGACTCCCGGGTCATCCTCGACCAGGCCGGTGCGGAGAAGCTGATCGGCATGGGCGACGCCCTGTACTTGCCGATGGGGTCGTCCCGCCCGGTCCGGGTGCAGGGGGCCTACGTCAGCGACGAGGAGATCCAGCGGGTCGTCTCGTTCACCAAGGAGCAGGCCGAACCGGAGTACACCGACGGGGTCACCAGCGGGAAGTCGGGGTCGAAGAAGCAGGTGGACGCCGACATCGGGGACGACATGGACCTGCTGCTGCAGGCCGCGGAACTGGTCGTCACCAGCCAGTTCGGGTCCACTTCGATGCTGCAGCGCAAGCTGCGGGTCGGGTTCGCCAAGGCCGGTCGGTTGATGGACCTGCTGGAGTCCCGCGGGGTCGTCGGCCCCTCCGAAGGGTCCAAGGCCCGCGAAGTGCTGGTGAAGCCGGAGGAGTTGGAGAACACCTTGATCGCCATCCGCGGCGGCAGCGCCGACGAGGACGGCTGATCGACGAGTCGCGCCGTGTCGTCCAGTTGGGACGGACCGCCGCCGGCTCCGATGTGGAGCGCCGGCGGCGGTCGCGCGTTCCAGGCGGGGTCAGGGCTCGACCGGGACCGCGGTTTCGGCACCTCCCGCGGTGCGGGCCCGGTATTCGAGCAGCCGACCGGACTCGTCGCGCACCGGGCGGATCTGGGCGTTGTCGATCGCCTCGGCGGTGGAGCTGGCGATCCCGCCGAACTCCCGCACCGCCAGGTAGTACACCTCGGCGGTGGCCTGGCACAGCCGGTCGGTGCCGCACGTGGAGCGCATGTCGGTGCGGAACTGGACGTCGATGCGCAACCGGTTGTCCTCGGTGAACCGCTCCTGCCGCTGGTAGTTGCGGTAGCCGAAGTCGTGCCGGTGGCAGCTCTCCAGGAACGAGTAGCCCAACGGCTCGTCCGGGGACAGCGAGCAGCCGTCGGAGTCCCAGTCGAGCTGGTCGGCGTGGGGCCGTTCGGCGCGGATCTCGGTGAACTCGGGCAGTGGGACGCCGAAGAGGTACTCGTCGGTGACCGCGTGCAGTTCGCGCTGGCTGAGTTCGGCGTGCGCGGGCGCGGCGGTCAGCAGCAGGGCGCAGGCGGTTGCGGCGACAGCGGCGGATGCGCTTCGAATGACCACGGGCGTTCCCCTCGACTCGGAGTTGATCACTGCCCGTGTTATATCGGCTGCAGATGACGATCGCCCGGTGCTCGGGCGTGGTTTACATCAACGGTGGACACCCGATCGGCCAGCCGGGTGCTGGTCCAGTTCCAGCAGCATGCGGGTGTTCCCCAGGGTGTTGGGTTTGACGTGGGCCAGGTCGAGGAACTGGGCGACCCCGGCGTCGGGGGAGCGGCGCAGTTCTTCGTACACTTCCGGGCTGACCGGGGTGCCGTCGATCGGTTTGAACCCGTGGCGGCCGAAGAACTCGGTTTCGAAGGTGAGCACGAAGATCCGTTCCAGTCCGAGTTCCCGGGCCAGGTCGATCAGCCGGGTCACCAGGAGGTGCCCGACGCCGCGGCCCTTGACCGCCGGGTCGACGGCGACCGTGCGGATCTCGGCGATGTCCTCCCACAGCACGTGCAGGGCACCGCAGCCGACGATGCGACCGTTGAGCTCGGCCACCCAGAACTCCTGGAGGTCTTCGTAGAGAGTGACCAGTTCCTTGGCGAGCAGGACTTTGCCCGCGTAGATGTCGATCAGCGCCTTGATCGGGCGGACGTCGCTCGTGCGCGCCCGCCGAATTATTATTTTCGGCGCCGAATAATCATTCATGGGTGTCATGGTAGCGCCGCCACCGGTGCAGATCACCACCTGCCATGACATTTCCAACGCGGACCAACCGCTGGTCGGCGCAGCTCTCCGGCGGTGCTCGGGGCGGAACACCCGCAGGTTAGGCTCAGGGCTATGGCAATCGAGCAGCAATCCGTCCCAGCAGACTCGCAGGCGAGGCGCCGAGTCGCCATGGTCACGCTCGGTTGCGCACGGAACGAAGTCGACTCCGAGGAGCTCGCCGGCAACCTCGACCAGGCCGGTTGGGAGCTCGCCGACCCCGAACAGGCCGACGTCGTGGTGGTCAACACCTGCGGCTTCGTGGAATCGGCGAAGAAGGACTCGGTCGACACCCTGCTGGCCGCCGCCGACACCGGGGCGAAAGTCGTCGCCGTCGGGTGCATGGCCGAGCGCTACGGGGCCGAACTGGCCGAACACCTGCCGGAAGCCGACGCGGTGCTGGGCTTCGACCACTACGCGAACCTGGCCGAACGGCTCGACGACGTGCTGGCCGGCAAGACCATCCCCGCCCACCAGCCGCGCGACCGCCGCAAGATGCTGCCCATCACCCCGGTCGAGCGGCCCGCCGCCGCGGCCAACGGGGTGGCGGTCCCCGGGCACGGCTGGGTGCCGACCTCGCGGGGCGTGGCGCGCCGGCGCCTGGACGACTCCCCGGTGGCCTCCCTGAAGCTGGCCTCCGGCTGCGACCGCCGCTGCTCGTTCTGCGCCATCCCGTCCTTCCGCGGTTCCTTCCTGTCCCGGCCGCCCGAGGAAGTGCTGGGCGAAGCGGCCTGGCTGGCCCAGCAGGGGGCGAAGGAGCTGTTCCTGGTCAGCGAGAACTCCACCTCCTACGGCAAGGACCTCGCCGACCCGCGGGCGCTGGAGCAGCTGCTGCCCCAGCTGGCCGCCGTGCCGGGGGTGGAGCGGGTGCGGGTCTCCTACCTGCAGCCCGCCGAGATGCGGCCCGGCCTGATCCGCGCCATCGCCGGAACCGAAGGGGTCGCCAAGTACTTCGACCTCTCCTTCCAGCACGCCAGCCACTCCGTGCTGCGCCGGATGCGCCGGTTCGGCTCCACCGAGTCGTTCCTGCAGCTGATCGACCAGATCCGCGAACTGGCGCCGGAAGCCGGCATCCGCAGCAACTTCATCGTCGGCTTCCCCGGCGAAACCGAAGAGGACTTCGCCGAACTGGCGGAGTTCATCACCCGGGCCCGACTGGACGCCGTCGGGATCTTCGGCTACTCCGACGAGGAGGGCACCGAAGCGGCCGGGTTCGCCGACAAGGTCGACCCGGACGTCGTCGACGAGCGGGTCGGCCACCTCTCCGACCTGGTCGACGAACTCGTGGTGCAGCGGGCGGAGGACCGGATCGGCACCGAAGTGGACGTGCTGGTGGAACGCGTGGGCGAGGAGTGCGCCGGACGAGCCGAGCACCAAGGACCGGAAGTGGACGGCGAGTGCCTCGTGACCGACCCCGGCCCCGTGCAGGTGGGTGAGGTGCTGCGCTGCCAGGTGGTGGACACCGACGGGGTCGACCTGGTGGTGCGCCCGGTCGGGGACGCGAACCGGTCCGAGGGGTAGGTATGGCCGCCGACGGCAGAGCTCCGGGAACGCAGGGCGGTTCCGCTCCGGTGCCGTTGCTGAACATCGCCAACGTGCTGACCATCTCCCGGTTGGTGCTGGTCCCGCTCTTCTTGGTGGCCTTGTTCTGGGGCGGCGGGCAGGACTCGACCTGGCGGCTGGTCGCCACCGCGATCTTCGTCCTCGCCTCGATCACCGACCGGGTGGACGGGGAATTGGCCCGCCGGCGCGGGCTGGTCACCGACTTCGGCAAGATCGCCGACCCGATCGCGGACAAGGCGCTCACCGGGTCCGCGCTGGTGGCGCTGAGCATGCTCGGCGAACTCGGCTGGTGGGTGACCTGGGTGATCCTCGGCCGCGAGTTCGGGGTCACCGCGCTGCGGTTCTGGGTGATCCGGCACGGCGTGATCGCCGCCAGCCGGGGCGGCAAGCTCAAGACGCTGCTGCAGATCGTCGCGATCTGCCTGTACCTGCTGCCGGTCGATCCGTCCGGCGGGGTGCTCCGGCTCGTCCTGATGGGGGCTGCGCTGCTGGTCACCGTGGTCACCGGGGTCGACTACGCGGTGCGGGCGGTGCGGCTGCGCATCTCCGGGCAGCGGGCGGGGGCCTCGTGATCGCCGAAGCGCTCGGGGTCGATCGCGAGCAGGTCGCCGACGTGCTGGAGCAGCTGCGCCAGCGCGGGCAGACCGTGGCCACGGCCGAATCGCTCACCGCCGGCCTGCTGTGCGCGGTGCTCACCGAGGTGCCCGGGGCCAGTGCGGTGGTGCGCGGCGGCCTGGTGGTCTACGCGACGGACCTCAAGGCCGGGCTGGCCGGGGTGGACCGGCAGCTGCTGGCCGAGCGCGGTGCGGTGGACCCGGAGGTCGCGCGGCAGCTCGCCGCAGGAGCGCGGGAGCGCTGCGGTGCCGACTGGGGCGTGGGCTTGACCGGAGTGGCCGGGCCGGACCCGCAGGACGGGGTCGCGCCGGGCACCGTGCACATCGGGATCGCAGGTCCGGGCGGTGATTCTGGGCACACCCTGCAGTCTGGTGGTGATCGTCACATGATCCGGGCTGCGGCCGTTCGGGTGGCGTTGGAACACTTCGGGCAGCTGCTTCGTTGACCGGACGTGAGGCTATACGCTCCGGAAACGAGTTGGGGCAGGCCGGCTGGCATGCGTCGGGAAACGTTCGCCCTGGGCGGACTTCCTTGCGATCGTTCTCCTTTCGGCTTCTGGATGAGTAACGTAGGGGGCGCGTCGCGCACGCGAAGCGACGGAGGAAGGGAGGCGTGCGATGACCGTTTTGCTGCGGGAAGCGGTCGGTGAACGGCTGCGCCGCGCTCGGACCGCTCAGTCCCGCACCCTGCGGGACGTTTCGCGCGCTGCCCGCGTGAGTCTCGGCTACCTCTCCGAGGTGGAGAGGGGGCGCAAAGAGGCATCCAGCGAACTGCTCGCCTCCATCTGCGAAGCCCTCGACCTCCCGCTGCCGGAACTGCTCGTGACCGTTGCCGGTGACCTCGACGCCTCGAAGGTGACCGCCCCCGTGGTGCAGCAGCGGCCGACGCAGGACGCGCCGGTGCCCAGCCTGGTCGGCGCCCAGCTCGCGGAGACCGAGACGGCCGAGAAGCAGCTGGAGGGGGCTGGCGCGGACGGCGAGGTCAAGGCCTCCGACGGCAGTGGCCGCCTGCAGCCGGTGCTCAGCCAGCGGATCAGCGCTCCGGGCCGCACCGCCGGCAAGGTCGTCGTCGCTGCCTGACACTGGGGAGACCCCGGTGTCGCCGGCCGAGCGGCACCTGGTTCGATCTTGGGGACAGATCCGGGAAAACCCGGAGATGTACCCGTTTTGGTGGAAGCTGGCAAGCTGACCTGACACGATAGAACCGGGCGCGCCCGGCGGCGGTGTGTCCGACGCAGCTGAGCAGTAGGAGAAGGCAGGCGGAGGAGATGGCCAACCCGTTCTCGAAGTTCTGGAAGTACCTGATGGCGTCGTTCTCGTCGAAAGTCGACGAGCACGCCGATCCCAAGGTGCAGATCCAGCAGGCCATCGAAGAAGCGCAGCGCCAGCACCAGGCGCTTTCCCAGCAGGCCGCCTCGGTCATCGGCAACCAGCGGCAACTGGAGATGAAGCTGAACCGGCAGCTCGGCGAGGTGGAGAAGCTGCAGGCCTCCGCCAAGCAGGCGTTGACGATGGCGGACCAGGCCCGGGCCGAAGGGGACGAGGCCAAGGCGCAGCGCTACGAGGAGACCGCGACGCAGCTCGCCAGCCAGCTGGTGGCCGCTGAGCAGAGCGTGGAAGACCTCAAGACCCTGCACGACCAGGCGATCCAGGCGGCTGAGCAGGCCAAGCAGGCCGTGGAGCGCAACGCCCAGATGCTGCAGCAGAAGCTGGCCGAGCGCAGCAAGCTGCTCAGCCAGCTGGAGCAGGCCAAGATGCAGGAGCAGGTGTCCAACTCGCTGCGGCAGATGACCGAGCTCTCCGCGCCGGGAAGCACCCCGTCGCTGGAAGAGGTCCGGGACAAGATCGAGCGCCGGTACAGCACCGCGCTGGGCCAGGCCGAGCTGGCCAAGAACAGCGCCCAGGGGCGGCTGCTGGAGGTGCAGCAGGCGTCCCTCGACGCCGCTGGTGCCAACCGGTTGGCGCAGTTGCGCGCTTCCATGAACGCCGGCAACAACCAGGTGTCCGGCGGCCAGCAACAGCAGCAGATCACCGGTGGCCAGCAGCAGGCGCCGGCCCCCAACCCGGCGCAGCAGCAACAGCAGCAGAACCCGCAAGCCGGGCAGGCCTGAGGGACGTCCCGTGAAACCCCGCGGCCAGGAGATCGTGCAGTGGGGGGAAGCCGCCCTGGAGCAGCTGTGCGGCCCCGTTTTCGAGCAGGTCCGCAACAAGTTCGCCCAGTGGCGGGATCCGCGGGCCCGGTTGTTGCGCCAGCGCCGCCGGGCCAAGCGCGCCACCACTGCGGGAACCGTGAGCACCGGGGTCCTCGGTGCTGGGGCGGTCACCTCCGCCGCGGCTGATTCGTTCTGGGCCTTCCTCCCCGCCGCGCAGGACATCACCACGTTCGGCTTGGGTGGTCTGGCGGTGGCGACCGGTATCGGCGCGGTCGGCGCGGGAGCCAGGTACTTCCGGCTCAAGCGCACTCCGCTGCCGCCGCCGGGGCCACCGCCGGCCGCACTGCCGCCGCAAGGCTCGCAGGCGCGCGAACCCGTGCAGCGCCTGCGGGACGCCGAACGCGCCCTGCACTCCGCGCTGCGGCAGCTGAACAGCGCGGGGGCGGCCGAGCTCGTCGCCGACACCCAGCGCACGGCCGACAGCGCCGCCGCCGAGCTGCGCCAGGTGGCGCAGCGGTTGACCGCGGTCGAAGCGGCGCTCAAGCACGCCCCCGAAGCGGACAAGCCCGCGCTGCAGGAGGACATCCGCCGGTTGCGGGCCGAATTGGACGAAGGCGTGGACGGCTACGGGGGCATCGTCGCCGCGGCCGGTCGCGCGGTGGCGGCCAGCGGGGTGAGCGAGCAGAAGCACCTGCTGCAGGACGCCGCGGACCGGTTGGCCGGGCTGGCCAGCGGGCTGCGCGAACTGCGCTCGACCTCCCAGCTGCCGCCCACCGACCCCACCCGTCCGCCGGAGCAGCACAGGTGAGTTCTCACTGCTCGTAGTTTTGTTTTTGCTTTCACTTCGGCGAGTTAGTTTGATTGTGTGATGCCAAATAGTAATCTCCCTCTTGTCGCTACGTGCCGTTGAAGTGTTAGCGCTTGAGGGCTCGCCGGGGAGGACGATGTGGCGTTGTGGACCGTGCACGGCAACGGTCGACACCTGGAGGACAACGCCGTAGTTTCTTCCCGCGAGCGGGCCAATTGGCCGCTCACGGTCGGCTTCGGCGTCCAGCACCTGCTGGCGATGTTCGGCACCACCACGCTGGTGCCGCTGTTGACCGGCTTCCCGGTGAGCACCACCCTGCTCCTCTCCGGAGCGGGCACGCTGCTGTTCCTGGTGCTGACCCGCAACCGGATCCCCGCCTACCTCGGTGCCTCGGTGGCCTTCGTCGTCCCGCTGAACACCGCCGTCGACCAGGTCGGCGCCAAACCAGGAGCCCTGCTCGGCGGGATCATGGTCGTCGGGCTGGTGGTGGTCGCGGTCGGTGTCGCGGTCAAAGCCCTCGGGGTGCGGCTGCTCGAATCAGCGCTGCCGCCGGTGGTCACCGGGGCGATCGTGCTCATGGTCGGGCTCACCCTCGCCCCGCAATCGGTGTCCTCCTTCGACCAGCAGCCGGTGCCGGCCGGACTGACCCTGCTCACCGTGCTGCTGCTCATCGTCTTCAGCCGAGGCCTGGCCCGCCGCCTGTCGGTGCTCATCGCGGTGCTGGTCGGCTGGGCGGCCGCGGTGGTCTCCGACGACATCAACCCGCAGCGGATCGAAGAACTGCGCGCGGCGCCGTGGTTCGCGGCACCGCAGCTGATGTCCCCGCACATCCACCTCTCGGTCATGCCGTTCGTGCTGCCGCTGGTGATCGTGCTGGTGGCAGAGCACCTCGCCTACCTGAAAGCGGTGGCGGAGATGAGCGGCAGGAACCTGGACCCGCACGCCGGGGACGCGCTGATCAGCGGGGGACTGGCCGCGGCCCTGTCCGGAGGGGTCGGTGGATCGGCGTTGAGCAGCTACCCGGCCAACATCGGGGTCATGGCGGCCACCCGGGTCTACTCCACGGCGGCGTGCCTGGTGGCGGCGCTGGCGTCGATCGTGCTGTCGTTCTGCCCGAAGTTCTGCGCCCTGCTCAACACGATCCCGCTCGGCGTGCTGGGGGGAGCCACCCTGGTGCTGTTCGGCCTGCTGGCCATGGTCGGTGTGCGGATCTGGATGAACGCCGGGGTCGACTTCCACGACCCGGTCAACCTCGCGGTGCTGGGCACCGCGGTGATCGCCGGGGTCGGCGACCTGACCCTGTCGGTGGGCGAGCTGCGGATCACCGGCCTGGTGTGGGGTTCGGTCGGCATCGTGCTGGTCTACCCGCTGCTGCGCAGCCTCGCCGACCTGCGGGACTCCCGCTGAAGCTCCGCTAGCGCTGGCACACCGGGCAGTAGTAGGTCTCCCGCGCGGTCACCCCGCTGCCCTGCTCGCCGTGGCGCACCCTGCTGCCGCAGCGCAGGCAGGTGCGCCGGTCGTAGACCCAGTGCTGCGCGCCGGGCCGCAACTCCCCGGTGGTCGACTGCTGCGGTCGCCAAGCGTTGCGCACCAGCAGTTCCCGGGCGAGCCGGACCACCCGCTGCGGGTCCACTTCGGAAACCGGGGTGTCGGGCCGTCGGCGGAGCAGGAAGCAGATTTCGGTGCGGTACAGGTTCCCCAACCCGGCCATCACCGACTGGTCGAGCAGGGCCAGGCCCAGTTCCCTCCCCGGATCGGCGGTGAGCCGGCGGACGGCTTCGGCTTCCAGCTCCGGCCCCCAGTCCGGGGACAGCAGGTCCGGGCCGAGGTGGCCGATGAGCCGGTGCTCCTGGTCGGTGGGCAACCAGTGCATGTCGTGCAGGTGGAAGCCGACCGCGGTGCGCTCCGGAACGGCCAGCACGGCGCGGACCTGGTGGGCGGGGCGCCGCCACCGGTCGCCGGGGCGGTACAGGTGCCAGGCGCCGTCCATCCGCAGGTGGCTGTGCAGGGTGTGGCCGTCGTCGAACCGCATCAGCAGGTGCTTGCCCGCCGGGCGGACCTCGGTCAAGCGCCGCCCGGCCAGCTCCACCAAGGCCAGCCGGGGATGGCGGAGGTCCCCGTGGGACAGGACGCGCCCCGCGAGCGCCCCGTGCAGGCGGTGACAGGTGAGGAACACGGTGTCCCCTTCCGGCACGGCCGATCACCGCCTCTCGCGGAGCCGCTCAGGCGAGCTGCTCGTCCTCTTCGTCTTCCTCGGGGTAGTAGCGGGTCCGCCCGGCCCGGAGGGTGCGGGCCAGCAGCACGTTGAAGGCCAGCGAGACCTCCCGCGCCCCGGGCGTGCCCCACTGGTGGATCGGCAGGCAAGCCCCCTGGGCCTGCTGCACCGCCAACCGGTCCGGCAGCGCCACCGGCATCACCAGCGGCCCGAATATCTCCCGCAGCTCCTGCAGCCGGAACTGGTGTTCGTGGGAGCGCGGCCGCACCCGGTTGACCACCACGCCCAGCGGCTGCAGCCGCGGGTTGTTCTTCTCCCGCTCGGCCTGCACCGCTTCGAAGGCGCGCTGCACCCCGGACACCGCGAAGATCGTGGGCTCGGTGACCAGCAGCGCCCGGTCGGCGGCCACCAGCGCGGAGCGGGTCAAACCGCCCAGCGAGGGCGGGCAGTCCAACAGCACCAGCTGGTAGGGCAGTTCCCCCGCGTCGACCAGGGTGCCCAGTTCGGACAGCGCCTCGGTCAGCCGGGTCAGCTGACCGCTCTCGTGGTGTCCGTTGTGGACCTCTGCGTCCTCGGAGCCGACCAGCACGTCGACTTCTTCGCCCCACGCGCTGCCGGCTATCGCCGAGCGCAGCACGGCCGGCCGCGGATCGGCGAGGACTTCGTTGAGACCGCTCCCGGTGTCCTCCGGCTCCAAGCATGCGGTCGCATTGCACTGCGGGTCGAGGTCGACCACCAGCGTGCGCACGCCGCGCCGCATGGCCGCCGACGCGAGACCGAGCACCACGGTCGTCTTCCCCACGCCGCCTTTGAGGCTGAGCACTGCCACCGTCTGCACGCTCGTAGCCTACGGAAACCGAGTGCGAAGTGGGATGCTTCGGGCGATTGATGATCCGCACGTCTTTCCAGGGCGCCGCGAACGCGGCATTAGGCTGCTAACCATGAGAGCCGACGCCGTCCACCGGGTGCTGGAAGCGGAACTGGCCGATGCGCGCCGACGGAAAGGTGGTGCACGCCCCCATGTGCTGGACGTGGGGGGCGGTAGCGGAGTGTGGGCAGTGCCCCTGGCGCTGGCGGGCTGCTCGGTGACGGTGGTGGACCCCAGCCCGAACGCGCTGGCCACGCTGCAGCGCCGGGCCACCGACGCGGGGGTGGCCGACCTGATCACCCCGCTGCAGGGGGACACCGATGCGCTGGCCGCGCTCAGCCCCGCGGGGGGAGCGGACCTGGTGCTGGCGCACGGCCTGCTGGAAGTGGTCGACGACGCGGCCGAGGCGCTCGCCACCATCGCCGCCGCCACCGCGCCCGGCGGGGCGGTTTCGGTGCTGGTGTCGAACCGGTACGCGGCGGTGCTCAGCCGGGTGCTGGCCGGTCGCTTCGCCGAGGCGCTGGACGTGCTGCAGGCCACCGACGGCAAGGCCAGCAGCGACAGCGACACCTTGCAGCGCCGCTTCGACGCGGAGGGCCTGCGGGAGCTGCTGAGCGCTGCCGGGCTGGAGGTCAAGCTCCTGCAAGGGCAGGGGGTGTTCAGCGACCTGGTGCCCGGCTCCGCGGCGGAGAAGAACTCGGCCACGGGCGAGGCGCTGGACGAGCTCGAACTGGCGGCCGCCGGCCAGCCCCCGCTGCGCGACATCGCCACCCGGCTGCACGCCATCGCGCACACCCCTGCCGAGTGAGCGCTGACCCCTGGGAAGGGGTAAGTCCCGAGCCACTGCCCCAACGGGATGATGTCGGCTACCTTGCCCCTTTTCTCTTCCAGGGACCGGGTAGTCGTCGCGTCACGGGAACCGTATCCTCGATAGTGACGCCCCCAAGCGTTCGCCGGTGCCGGACTAGCTTCCGGGTGCTCCGGCGCCACCGATAGACCTGTGCCGGAGGAGAAGCCATGCCACTCTCCGAGCACGAGCAGCGATTGCTCGACCAGATCGAGCGCGCGCTCTACGCCGAGGACCCCAAATTCGCGTCCACCGTGCGGGGAGGAGGATTCCACCGTCCTTCTCGTCGTCGGCGGCTGCAGGGCATCGCCGTTTTCGTGCTGGGTTTGATTCTGTTGGTGCTCGGTGTGGTGATACCGGTCAAGCCAGCCGACATCCCGGTGGTCAGCGTTCTCGGGTTCCTCGTCATGTTCGGCGGAGCTGTCATGCTGCTCTCCGCTTTCCGAGGCGGCGGAGAAAGCGCTGATGAAGCACCGGAAGGCGTAGGCGGCAGCCGGGCGAGCCGCAAGCACAAGAACCCGGGCGGCCGGAGTTCGTTCGCACAGCGAATGGAAGAGCGCTTCCGCAGGCGCTTCGAGCAGTAGCCGCCGGGCACGGGCGCACCGGACTGATCACCACCGGGGGTGGGGCACGAGCCCTGCCCCCGGTTTTGCACGTGCTCCTGCCGAGGCTCGGCTCACCGCGCCCCGGTGGTCTTCTCCACCCGCCGCGGTGCCACGGCCGCCAGCAGCGACGGTGGGAACAACCGGGCCCGCCAGGGCAGTGGATCGGTCCGGCGCAGGAACCCGACGACCGTATTGAGCGCCTCCAGCACTCCTCCGGCGGAGTTGTTCGCCGGGGAAGGCGCGTACCACTCCCGCTCCACCGCCCGCACCAGCTCGTCCAGCGCCGCAGCGGCCTGCTCGTCCAACTGGTGCCGGTCGACCAGGTCGCGGGCCAGCGCCCGCGCGGTGGCGGAGGCAGCCGGTTCGGTGCCCCGGTCCCGGAACTCGTCCAGCACTTCCCGCCAGGCGATGCTCGCCGCGCGGGGCGAGCCGGCGTTGATGGCCTGCAGCCGCTGGCGCCGCCGCAGCTCGCGCAGCAGGGCCGGCAGCCCGAGCAGGGCCGCCAGCAGCACCACGCCCGCGGTCGCGGTCAGCCACCCGCCGCCGTCCTCCTCGACCACCGGGCGCCGGGCGTCCTGCTGCTCCTGGTCAGCAGGCTGCTCCGGTTGCGCCTCCGGGCTGCGGGGATCGGTCTCGGACTGGGACGGCGCGCTGCTCTCCTCCGGCGGCGCCGGGTTCAGCTCCTGCTCCAGGAACTGCGGAACCGAGCCGCGGCCGTCCTGCAGCGGGGTCGGGTCGAAGATCTGCCAACCCCACCCCGGGAAGTACGCCTCCACCCAGGCGTGCGCGTCGTCGGTGGTGATCACCCGCTCCTCGCCGTCCTGGTAGCCCGGGGTGAAGCCGACGGCCACCCGGGACGGGATGCCCACCGCGCGCAGCAGCACCGCCATCGCCGAGGCGTACTGCTCGCAGAACCCGCGCTTGCCCTGGAACAGGAAGTGGGTCAGCGCATCGGTGCCGGCCTCCGGTGCGGTCTGCACGTCGTAGACGAAACCGTTCTCCGGCTCGGTGAAGAACCGGTTGATGGCGACGGCCTTGTCGAAGTCGGTGGGGGCTTGGCTGGTCAACCGCTGGGCCAGCTCGGTGATCTGCGGCGGAACCCCGGTGGTGTCCAGGTAGGCGGGGGCGATCGCCAGCGGCCCGTGCGCGGTGCGCAGGTCGGTGGCCGTCGGCGTGGGCAGGGTGAACTGCTCCACGTACGGGCGGCTCTCCTGGGTGGTCTGGGTGAACACGATGCCGGCCGCCGGGTCGTAGCGCCAGTTCGGACCCATCCCGGACACCGAGGACGGCACCCCGAAGATCGGCAGCCACGGGTCGCGGTACCCGGTGGGTTCGATCTCCACCCGGTAGTGCCGGCCGTTGTTGATGGTGGTGCCTTCCGGCAGCGGGAGCTCCAGGCTCGCGTCCACCCCCTGGGTGAGCCCGTCCAGTTCCCACCCGCGTTCGGGGTTGAACTTGCGCAGCGTGATCGCCCGCAGGTAGGTGGGCTCCGACAGGCCGCGCACCCGGAACAGCTCGACCTGCTGCTCCCGGTTGAGCTGCCCGCGCAACGAGGTGAACGGTTTCAAGCCGATTCCGCTGCCGGCCCGGAACCTGGCCGGGCTCTCCCCGGGCAGCCGCCCTTCGGTGCCCACCCCGGTGAACACCACTCCCGCCAGCAGGGCCAGCACGGTGGCCGTTCCGGCCACCACGGCGGCGGTGCGGCCGAACAGGGTTTCGGTCCGCTGCAGCTGGTGCTCCTGCTGCTCCTTGCGGTGCTGCCCGCGGCAGGCCAGCAGCAGGGTGAAGGTGAGGCCGCCGGCCGCGAAGGACCACCACGGCAGCATGTCCCCGGACAGCGAGGCCGGAACCGCCAGCACGCACAGCAGCACCAGACCGGCCACCGCCGGGCTGCCGAAGACGACGACGATCAGGTCGACCAGCACCGCCACCAGACCGAGACCGAGGGTGGCCAGGCACTGCAGCGGCGGGTCGGCGGGCGCGGGCGGAACTCCGGTGCGGACCAGTTCGACGGCTTGGTCCAGCAGGGACAGCAGTTCGTCGATCGACGCCGGGCCCGGCACGGCGCCCAGCCACCCGTGCTCGGTGAACGCGGTGTTCAGGACCACCAGCAGGGCGCCGAGCTGGGCCAGGACGCCCAACGCCGGCTTGACCCGCAACTTCCGGGACCACGCACCGATGCCGGCGACCACGCCCACGGCGACCACCGTCGGCAGCAGCCACCGCCAGTCGGAGAACACCCCGGCCAGCGAAGTGGCGGCGCCGAGCACGGAAAGAGCCCCAGCCCAGGTCGCCACCGAGGTGGGGCTCAGCCGCAGGCGCGGTGTCCAGGCGGTCACGACACGGCCTCCGATCCGACGGTGCTGCTCTGGCACAACTGCTGCCAAACCCGGGGGACGGGGGTGCTCGCCGAGGCCACCTCGACCGCCCACCCGGCTGCCCGCAGCTGTCCGGCCGCCTCGGACACCACGGCGGAGCTGCCCCCGCCCGACCAGCTCCGCGCGTCGAGGAGGATGGCGGAGCTGCGGGCGTGCCGGGGACGCAGCCGGAGCAGTTCGCGCACCCCGGCCGGGCTGATCTCGCCGAGGACGGCGATCAGCTGCTGGCCGTTGCCGGGGTCGCGGGGGAAGACCAGGTCCCGGCGGGGGGAGCTGCGCAGCGCCGCCAACGCCTCCAGCGTCGCCGCTCCCGGCGCCTGCCCCGGCCTGCCGGCGTTCGAGATCTGCTGGCCGTCCTCGGTGATCAGTTCGACCTGCTTGCCGTGCTGCTGCAGGTGCAGGTAGATGCTGGCGGCCGCGGACACCGCCCACTCCAAGCTGGAGTGGGGACCGCTGCCTCGGTGGGCGGCCGACCGGCGGTCCAGCAGCACGGTGGTCCCGCCGTGCCAGGGGTGCTCCTCGGCGCGCACCATCAGCTCGTCGCGCCGGGCAGTGGCCTTCCAGTGCACCCGCCGGATGTCGTCGCCCTGCCGGTACTGGCGGACCATCACGTCGTCCTCGCCGTGGCCGGCCTGCCGCTGGGCGGTGCCGGAGGAAGCGGAGTCGGCGGTGCCGAAGCCGGCGGGGAAGTCGGTGAGGGTGAACACCTCGGGCACCGCGACGAGGCGGCTGGGTTCGGCCAGTTCGCGGTTGAACTCCGAAAGCCCGAACGGGTCGCCGATCCGGGCCTGCAGCGGGCCGATGTGGTGGATCCCGCGCAGCACCGGCTTCACGGTGTAGGCCAGGGTGGTGCCCGAGTGGGCCAGGTCGTGCACCCGGAACTGGCGGGAACCGCCCAGCGTCCACGGCACCTTGTCCTCCAGGGCGAGGCCGCTGAGCGGCAGCCGGCTAGCGCCCGTCAACTCCAGGCGCACGGTGGTCGGGGAGCCGACGGGGGTTCGCGACGGGTCCACGGACCTGCTGCCGCGCACCGCGAACCGGGTGCGGCTGGTCAGCAGCAGGGCCAGCAGCGGCAGCGAGATGATGAACGCGGCCAAGCGCAGCAGGTCCCGCTCGTCCAGCAGCAGTGCGCACGCTCCGGCTGCCACGCCAGCTGCCAGCAGGCAGCGCCCGCGAATGGTCAGCCCGGAGAACATCGCACTCCTACCTCTAGCCCTTGTCGCCGCGCGGCACAGCGATCCGGTTCAACAGCTGGCGCACCAGGTCCGAGGCGGTGCGCCGAGCAGCCCGGGCTTCGCTGGTCAGCACCAGCCGGTGGGCCAGCACCGGGACGGCCACCGCCTGCACGTCATCGGGTATGACGAAGTCCCGGCCGGCGAGGGCTGCTTGGGCCCGGGCGGTGCGCACCAGCTGGAGCGTCGAGCGGGGCGAGGCGCCCAACCGCAGCTCCGGGAGCTCCCGGGTGGCACTGACCAGCTCTATCACGTACCGGCGGATCTCCGTGGAGAGGTGGATGTGCCGGACCGCCTTCAGCAGCGCCCGCACTTCCTCGGCGTCGGTGACGGGGCGCAACTCGGCCAGCGGGTCCTGGGCGGCGTGCTCGTCGACCATGGCCAGCTCGGCCTGGGGGTCCGGGTAGCCGATGGACACCCGGGCGGTGAACCGGTCGCGCTGCGCCTCTGGAAGAGCGTAGGTGCCTTCCATCTCGATCGGGTTCTGGGTGGCGATCACCATGAACGGCGCTGCCAGCTCGTAGGTCCGGCCGTCCACGGTGACCTGGTTCTCCTCCATGCACTCCAGCAGCGCGGACTGGGTCTTCGGGGAGGCCCGGTTGATCTCGTCGCCGACGACGATGTTGGCGAACACCGGTCCGGGGCGGAATTCGAAGTTCTCGGTCTGCCGGTTGTAGATGGACACCCCGGTGAGATCGCTGGGCAGCAGGTCCGGGGTGAACTGGACGCGGCTGACCGTGCAGTCGATGGAGCGCGCCAAGGCCTTGGCCAGCGAGGTCTTGCCGACCCCGGGCACGTCTTCGACCAGCAGGTGGCCTTCGGCGAGCAGGGTGACGAGGGCGATGCGCACCACGTCCGGTTTGCCGACCAGCACCTGGCCGACGTTGTCGGCGATCCGCTGGACGGTGCTGTACACCTCGTCGAGCTCTATCGGTTCCTCGGTGGCCGAGCTGGTGGTAGACGTGCCGGACAGTTGAGCTTTGGGCGTCACGCCACCTCCTGCGACTTGCGGGACCGCGTCCGCGCAGCGGACGAGCCGCGATGAACCGATCCCGCCCTCTACACCAGAGCGCCCATGCAGTGTGCCAAACCGGCGTGCGCTGTGGGGCACCCTTGCCCGACCTCCGGGGGGTGTCCGGGTGGCTGTGCTGGTCGACCACCGCCGATGCGGTGGGGGGCGGGACCGCGGGCCGGCGAAAGCATAACCGCGCGCTCCGGATGTTGATCAACTGTTGCCCCCAGGCGTGGTCCCCCACTTCGCCCCACGCGTGCTCACCAGTGCAAACGGTGGGTGTACGGCCGAGGGAACCGGCTCGTGTCGTGTTGACGTTGGTGCGGAGTGGGGTAGGGTGGGGCGCCGTGGGGCAAATGGTTGTCCCACTGCTTCCGCGGTCGCTGCGTCGTCGGCCTCGGAGGCACCGGCTTGGGGCAGCGGCCGGCCCGGTGGTGACCGCGTCCGCGGGGTGGCCCGGGACATCGGTGGTGTTCGGTCAGGGGAGGTGCGCCGGGTGTTCCTCGGTACCCACCATCCCAAGCTGGACGACAAGGGGCGACTGACACTCCCGGCGAAGTACCGGGAAGCACTGGCAGGGGGGCTGATGGTCACCAAGGGACAGGACCACTGCCTCTACGTCTTCCCGCGCGAGGAGTTCGAGCAGATCGCCCGCAAGGTCGCCCAGGCGCCGTTCGCCAACAAGGCGGTGCGGGCCTGGCAGCGCTACTTGTTCGCCGGCACCGACGAGCAGCAGCCCGACGGCCAGGGGCGGATCTCGATCACCTCGGAGCTGCGCCAGTACGCCGGGTTGTCCAAGGAGTGCGTGGTCATCGGCGCGATCAACCGGTTGGAGATCTGGGACGCCCAGCGCTGGCAGGACTACCTCGACGAGCACGAGGAGGAGTACTCCGCAGCGCAGGAGGAGGTGCTGCCGGGGGTGTTCTGACGCCCCGTTGTCCGGACGCGGATTTCGTGAGGCCTCGGTCCGCTCGGCCACTGCTCGCCTGGTGCATCTTCCCCGGCGCCAGGAGGCAGCGAGCGGGCGGGGACCTGACGGGATCCGCGGCGGCGGGTGTTCGGGCACCGCACGCCGGTGGGGCGCGCTGGCCGTGATGTCATGTGTGGCCGGAGGGGGGAGGCCGCGATGATCGACAGCAATCGCCGTCGACCCCATGACGACCGGCAAGCTCAGGAGGAGGAAATGCACGCCGGCACCGCCGCGGAGCGGCACATCCCGGTTCTGCTGGAGCGCACCGCTGAACTGCTGGAGCCGGCGTTGGCCGGGAAACCAGCGGTGCTGGTGGACGCCACCCTGGGCATGGGCGGGCACACCGAGGCGCTGCTGCGCCGCTTGCCCGAGCTCACCGTGATCGGCCTGGACCGGGACACCGAGGCGCTGCGCCTGGCCGGGGAACGGCTGGAGCCCTTCTCCGACCGGCTCCACCTGGTGCACGCCGTCTACGACGAGTGGAGCGACGTGCTCTCCCGCCTGGGCGTGTCCGAAGTCGACGGTGCCCTGTTCGACCTGGGGGTCTCCTCGCTGCAGCTGGACGAAGCCGACCGGGGGTTCGCCTACGCCCAGGACGCGCCGCTGGACATGCGGATGGACCCGACCGCGGAGCGCACCGCCGCGGACGTGCTGAACACCTACTCGGCCGAGGACCTCACCAGGATCCTGCGGACCTACGGCGAGGAGCGGTTCGCCGGCAAGATCGCCGCGGCGATCGTGCGGGAACGGCGCAAGGAGCCGTTCACCTCCAGCGCGCGCCTGGTCCAGCTGCTCTACGACACCATTCCGGCGGCGAGCCGGCGCAGCGGCGGCCACCCGGCCAAGCGCACCTTCCAGGCGCTGCGCATCGAGGTCAACTCCGAACTGGACGTCTTGCGCCGAGCACTGCCGGCGGCGCTGGATTCGCTGGCGGTGGGCGGCCGCATCGTCGTGATGTCCTACCACTCCTTGGAGGACCGCATCGTCAAACGGGCGCTCGTCGAGCGCACCAGATCGCGGACCCCGGTGGACCTTCCGGTGGAACTGCCCGGGCACGGGCCCGACTTCCGCATGCTCACCCGCGGGGCGGAACTCGCCGACGAGGACGAGGTGGCGGCCAACCCGCGGGCCGCTTCGGTGCGGTTGCGCGCTGCGGAGCGGATCGGGGAGGTCCGATGAGCCGCGGACAGCAGCAGGGCGGTGCCGGGTTCCAGGCAGCAACTGATCCCCGCACATTCCGGGAGACGGCATGACAGCACCGACACGCGGGAAGAAGCCCGCGCCGCGCACCGGTGAGCGGCGGCGAACGCGTTCCGCGGCCGGGGAACGCGCGTACGCGCGCCGGGAGGAGCGGCGGGAGCGGTCGTTGCGGGAGCTCTCCCGTCGGCCCAGCAAGCGCCAGGCGGGCGGTGGTCGGAAGCCGACCGTGGCGGCCACCCGCAAGGCCAGGCAGCTGCAGGAGAAGGTCACCCACTCCCGGGTGTCCATGGTCGTCGTGGTGATGTCGGTGCTGGGCGTGGGACTGGCCGCCATCCTCTGGCTGTCCATCGCCGCGGTCAGCGGCAGCTACCAGCTGCAGCAGGCCGAGGCCCGGGTCAACGAGCTGAGCGAGCGCAAGGAAGAGCTGATCCGCGAGGTCAGCCAGCTCAACTCGCCCGCGGTGCTGCAGCGGCGGGCGGAGGAGCTCGGCATGCGACCGGGCCCGCCGGCCATCCACCTGGTGGTGCAACCGGACGGCACGGTGCTGCCGGTCGGGGAGTCGGCCGACTCCGGCCCGGTGGTGCCGGCGCCACCCGCGCCGCAGCCCTCGCACCCGGAGCCGGCGGAGGCGCCCTGATGGGCAAGCGCACGACGCGGCTGGTCCGGGGGCGGCGCACCGCGCGCACCGATGTCGCCGGCAGTGCGCGGCGGCTGCGGGTCGCCCGGATCATCATGGTGGTGCTGCTGCTGGCGACCGGCGGCAAGCTGATCCAGATCCAGGGCTTCCAAGCCAGCGCTCTCTCCGAGCGTTCGGAGAAGCAGCGGGTCACCAAGGAGCCGATCCCCGCCGAGCGCGGGTCCATCATGGACCGCAACGGCAACCTGCTGGCGTTCAGCGGGGAAGCCCGCCAGCTGTACGCCAATCCGCGCATGCTCACCGAGGACTTGGCGGAAGCCCACGCCAACGATCCCAGTCGGCCCAGCCCGCAGGAGTACAAGGCCGAGATGGCCCGCTACATCGACCAGGTGCTGGGCGACCAGATCACCGAGCAGGAAGTCCTGGAGGCGCTGAACTCCGACGTGCCGTTCACCTACTTCGGACCGAAGGTGGATCCCGGCAAGGCGCGGCAGATCATCGAGAAGTACCCGCAGATCGGCGCCGAGTACCGGGCCACTCGCGAGTACCCGGCCGGTGAGGTCGCGGCGAACATCATCGGTGCGGCGAACTGGCGCATGGACGAGCAGAAGGTCCGCGGCCAGATGGGGTTGGAGTACTCCTTGGACTCGCTGCTGGCCGGCAAGGACGGGGTCAAGGTCTCCGACACCGCCATGGGCAGTTCGAACCTGGTGATCCCGGGGACGGAGGAGCTCGAGCCGGCCACCCCCGGGTCCAGTGTGGAGCTGACCATCGACTCCGACCTGCAGTACGTGCTGCAGACCAAGCTCGCCGACTACGCCCAGCGGGCGGGTGCCCGCAGCGCCAGCGGGGTCGTGCTGGACGCCAAGACCGGCGAGATCTACGCGCTGGCCAACGACAAGACGTTCGACCCCAACGGCCCCTGGAACGAGCACACCGGCAACCCGGCGGTGACCACGCCGTACGAGCCCGGCTCGGTCAACAAGGTCATCACCGCCGCCGGGGCGATCGAGGACGGCATCGTCCAGCCCGACACGGTGCTGCAGGTGCCGGGGTCGATCAAGGTCGCCGACCGGGTGATCGGGGACGCGTGGGAGCACGGCACGGTGCCGATGACCTTCACCGGAGTGCTGGCCAAATCGTCCAACGTCGGCACCTTGATGGTGGCCGAGAAGCTCGGCGAGCAGCGGTTCTACGAGCTGGCGCGCAAGTTCGGGCTCGGGGAGAAGACCGGTTCCGGGCTTCCCGGGGAGAGCGGTGGCTACCTGCCGGCGCCGGAGGACTGGTCCGGGACCACCTTCGCGAACTTGCCGATCGGCCAGGGGCTCTCGATGACCGTGTTGCAGATGGCCGGCATGTACCAGGCCATCGCCAACGACGGGGTGCGGATCCCGCCCCGGGTGATCGCCGCCGAGATCAAACCGGACGGCACCCGGGTGGAGCGGCCGCGACCGGAGGGGATCCGGGTGGTCAGCCCGGAAACCGCCCGCACGGTGCGGCACATGCTGCAGGCGGTGGTGCAGGACGAGCCGGGGCAGCAGGGGACCGCGCCGCAGGCCGGCGTGGAGGGGTACCAGATCGCCGGCAAGACCGGCACGGCCCAGCAGATCGATCCGGAGTGCCGCTGCTACAGCCACTCTGACTACTGGATCACCTTCGCCGGGATCGTCCCGGACGACAACCCCCGGTTCGTGGTGGGGTTGATGCTGGACGCCCCCTCCGCGGGCACACCGGAGGCGAGGTCCGCGGGGCCGCTGTTCCACGACCTGGCGGTGTACCTGACCCAGCGGTACGAGATCCCGCTCTCCCGGCAGGAGTCGCCGGTGCAGACGCTGCAGCTGCCCTGACGCTCGCGGCCGGGTGTGGCTGTTCTCACTTTCGCCGCGCCCACCCGGGCAGGTGATTGTGCGGAGCCGGTGCCCGGGTGTGGGTCGGCCGCGCCGCGGGGCCGCTCCGGTGCGCGGTCCGGGCGGTGGTCGGTATTGCTCGGCGGGAATGACCGGAAAGCGGGGCGGAAACGGTGTTGATGCGCCGGGCCACCGGGAAAACCGGGAAAGTTTGCGTGGTGAACCGGTGGTTCGGCGAAATCTTTTTCGCATGAATTCGCGCGGTGCTGGCGCCGTTACCGGAGGCTCGGTGTGCAGGGCTTTTCCGGTGTTCGCGAGCGCTGGGCAGCGGGTGTGCGCCGAAGGCGAGGCCCGCTCGGGCGGTTTTGCGCAATGGTCGGTTGCGGTTTCCGGGAATCGGTGGGGAAATTCCACCGCTGGCTTCCCGGCATCTGGTTAACGAACATTTACCTGTTTTGCCGGTCCAACCCGCCGCCGCGCCGACGCGGCCCGGGGATCGCACCAACGGTCGATGAAGACGGTGACTTCCGGCGCGGCGGACCGACCATGGGAATGCGGCGAGCGGTGCTCCGGGTAGCCTGCGCCACGTGCCTTCAGCTGTCGCGACAGTCCCGCCCCGCCCGGCTCGAGTGGAGCCGGTGCGGGTCGACGTGCTCGCCGGACACATCGGCGCGCAAGTGTTCCGAAGCCCAGGTCAGGGCGAGGCCACCCCGGTGACCGGGGCGACCCTGCGGGCCCAGCACGTGCGCCCCGGCGACCTGTTCGCCGCTCTGCCGGGAACCCGGTTCCACGGCGCGGACTTCGCTTCGGAAGCGATCGCCGCCGGGGCCGTTGCGGTCCTCACCGACCAGGCCGGTGTCGAGCGGACCAAGCTCACCGAGCACCCGGCCGTTCGCTCCGGGAAGGTCTCGCTGCTGCTGCACCCCGATCCGCGCGGAGTGCTCGGGGCCGCTTCCGCCCTCGTCTACGGCAACCCGTCGCAGCGGTTGAACGTGCTCGGGGTCACCGGCACGTCCGGCAAGACCACCACCACCTACCTGCTGGAGTCGGCGCTGCGCGCCGCCGGGTTCACCACCGGCCTGGTCGGCACGGTGGAGACCCGCATCGCCGGAGAACGGTTGGACAGCGCCTTCACCACCCCGGAAGCGCCGGACCTGCAGGCGCTGCTGGCGGTCATGGTGGAGAACGGGGTGACCTACGTGCCCATGGAGGTGTCCAGCCACGCGCTGGCCCTGCACCGGGTGGCCGGCACCCAGTTCGCCGTCGGCGCCTTCACCAACCTGTCCCAGGACCACCTGGACTTCCACCGGGACATGGAGGACTACTTCCAGGCCAAGGCGATGCTCTTCGACGGCCGCTCCAAGCGGGAAGTCGTCTGCGTGGACACCGAGTGGGGCGCGCGGCTGGCCGGGCCCTCCACCGTCACCGTCGCCACCTCCACCGATGCCGCCTGGACGGTTTCCGACGTGCAGGCGCTGCCGACCGGGGAGCAGACCTTCACCGCGCACGGCCCGGACGGCGCGAAGCTGGACGTCCGGCTGCGCCTGCCCGGACCGTTCAACGTGGCCAACGCCCTGGTGGCGATCGGCGTGCTGCACTCCGCGGGAGTGCCGGCGTGGGCCATCGAGCGAGGCTTGGCCGAAGTCGACGTGCCCGGCCGGATGGAGCGGGTCGCGATGGGGCAGGACTTCACCGCGGTGGTGGACTACTCGCACAAGCCCGGGGCGGTGGCCGCGGTCCTGGATGCGGCCCGCGCGCAGGTCGATGGCAGAGTGATCGTTGTCCTTGGTTGCGGTGGCGACCGGGACGTGGCGAAACGTCCGCTGATGGGCGAAGCCGCGGCTCGTCGCAGCGAACTGCTGATCGTCACCGACGACAACCCGCGCAGCGAGGACCCGGCGAAGATCCGGGCGGCGATGCTGGCGGGGGCCCAGGCGGTACCCGAGGAGGAACGCGGCGAGATCATCGAGATCGGTGACCGGCGCGCGGCCATCGCCGAGGCAGTGCGGCAGGCCCGGGCCGGTGACATCGTGGTCGTCGCAGGAAAGGGCCACGAGACAGGACAGGAGGTCGCGGGCGTGGTGCACCCCTTCTCCGACCGGGAAGAGCTGGCCGCCGCGCTCCGCGAACGGTTCGGAGATCCACAGGAGAACGATGTTCGTCGGGGGCAGGGCGACGAGGAGGCAAGGTGATCCGGCTCAGCCTCGCTGACATCGCGAACGCGGTGGGCGGCAGGCTTCATCGTGCACAAGGCTCGGAGGTTGTGACCGCGGGAGTGGAGTTCGACTCCCGCAAGATCCAGCCCGGCGGACTTTTCGTGGCCGTGCCGGGTGAACGGGTCGATGGGCACGACTTCGCCGCACCGGCGGTGCGCGCCGGCGCGGTGGGTGTACTTGCTGCTAAGGAAGTGGACGCACCGGCGGTGGTCGTTCCGCCCGTGCCGGTGGCCGAGCGGTCGAGCGTGATGGCGTTGGCCGGCGACACCGACGGCTCGGGAGCCGCGGTGCTGGCAGCGCTGGCGAAGCTGGCCCGCCACGTGGTGGACCGGTTGCCGCAGCTGACCGTGGTGGGGGTCACCGGCTCGTCCGGCAAGACCTCCACAAAGGACTTGATCAAGCAGTTGCTGGAACCGGTGGGGCCGACCGTCGCGCCACCGGGCTCGTTCAACAACGAACTCGGCCACCCGTGGACCGTGCTGCGCGCGGACACCGGAACCCGGCACCTGGTGCTGGAGCTGTCCGCCCGCGGGACCGGGCACATCGCCAACCTGTGCCAGGCGGCCCCGCCGCGCATCGGCGCGGTGCTCAACGTCGGCCACGCGCACCTGGGCGAGTTCGGCTCCCAGGAGGCCGTGGCCGAGGCCAAGGGCGAACTGGTCGAGGCGCTGCCGGAAGACGGGGTGGCGATCCTCAACGCCGACGACCCGCTGGTCGCCGCCATGGCGGAGCGCACCAGGGCTCGCGTGGTGTTCGTCGGGGAGAACCCGAAGGCCCACGTGCGGGCGGAGAACATCGAGGTCGACGAGCAGGCCCGGCCGCGGTTCACCCTGGTCACCGAGCAGGGCGAGGCCCCGGTCGCGCTTCCGCTGCACGGCGAGCACCAGGTCGGCAACGCGCTGGTCGCCGCGGCGGTGGCGCTGCAGCTGGGAGTCCCGCTGGAGCAGGTCGCCGAGCGGTTGAACGCCGTGCAGCGGCTTTCCGCCCGTCGCATGGAGGTCGCCCGGACCCCCGACGGGATCACGGTCGTCAACGACGCCTACAACGCCAACCCGGAGTCGGTGCGGGCCGCCCTGAAGACGCTGGCGGCCATGACCCGCGGCCGCCCCGGTCGGGCGTGGGCGGTGCTCGGTCCGATGGCCGAACTGGGGCAGGCAGAAGCGGAGGCGTACGACGAGATCGGTCGCCTCGCGGTGCGGTTGAACATCGAGCGGTTGGTGGTCGTCGGCGAACAAGCCCGGGTGATGCACCAGGCCGCTTCGTTAGAAGGATCGTGGGGAGAGGAGTCGACCCTGGTGCCAGACGTCGATGCAGCTGTCGCGTTGCTGCGCGCCGAGCTGCGTCCCGGTGACGTGGTGCTGGCCAAGGCATCGAACTCGGCAGGGCTGTGGCGAGTCGCCGAGGCGCTGCTGGGCGAAGGCGGTGGTGCGGCGTGAAGCCGATCCTCGTCGCCGCCGCGGTGTCGCTGGTGGTGTCGATCCTCTTCACCCCCTACCTGATCCGCGTCTTCTCCCGGCACGGCTTCGGCCAGGAGATCCGGGAAGAGGTGCAGGGGCAGCACGGCTCGAAGCGCGGTACCCCCACCATGGGCGGAATGGCGATCTTGATCGCCATGTGGGCCGGTTACCTGGTCACGCACCTGACGGTGACCGAGGAGCCGCCCAGCGTGTCCGCACTGCTGGTGCTCGGGTTGACCACCGCGCTGGGGCTGGTCGGTTTCATCGACGACTTCATCAAGATCCGCAAGCAGCGCAACCTGGGTCTGAACAAGACCGCGAAGCTGATCGGCCAGCTGATCGCTTCCGTGCTGTTCGCCGTCCTGGCCATCCAGTTCGCCGACGAGAACGGGATCACCCCCGCGTCGCAGCACCTGTCGTTCATCCGCGACATCACGGTGATCTCCTTCGGCGCGATCGGGTTCGTGATCTTCGCCTACGTGGCGATCAGCGGCTGGTCGAACGCGGTGAACTTCACCGACGGGATGGACGGCCTGGCCGGTGGCACCGCGGCCATGGTGCTGGCGGTCTACGTGCTGATCTCGTTCTGGCAGCTGCGCAACACGTGCGCCTCGCCGGTGGGGCCGGCTCCCGGCTGCTACACCGTCCGCGACCCGCTGGACATCGCGATCGTGGCGGCCGCGGCGATGGCCGCGTGCGTCGGCTTCCTGTGGTGGAACGCCGCGCCGGCGAAGATCTTCATGGGTGACACCGGTTCGCTGGCCCTGGGCGGTCTGATCGCCGGGCTGTCGATGGTGACCCGCACCGAGCTGCTGATGATCGTCATCGGTGGTCTGTTCGTGGTGGAAGCGCTGTCGGTGGTGCTGCAGATCGTGGTGTTCCGAACCACCCGCCGCCGGCTGTTCCGCATGGCACCGTTCCACCACCACTTCGAGCTCGCCGGCTGGGCCGAGACCACGGTGATCATCCGCTTCTGGATCCTGTCGGCGATGTGCTGCATGTTCGGGGTCGGCTTGTTCTACGCGGACTGGTTGACCGAAGTCGAAGGCCTCTTCTGAGGCCCAGCTGTTCGGGGACGGGTCTTCGGCCCGTCCCCGGGAGATTCAGGGAGGAGCCGCGGTGGCTAGTCGTTTCGATGGCCGCAACGTGCTGGTGGCGGGGGCCGGGGTGTCCGGCCGGTCGGCCGCGCAGGCACTGCTGGGTGCAGGAGCGGCCGTCACCGTGACCGACGCCTCCGCCGACCGCCTGGCAGCACTGGCGTCCTTGCAGGCGCACGGGGCCGAACTGGTCCCCGGGTTGGACGAGCCCCCGGCGGGCACCGACCTGGTGGTGACCAGCCCGGGGTGGAAACCGGAGGCCCCGCTGCTGGCGGCGGCCACCGAAGCCGGTCTGGAAGTGGTCGGCGAAGTCGAGCTCGCCTGGCGGCTGAACCAGGAGCAGGACACGCCGGCCGACTGGATCGCGGTCACCGGCACCAACGGCAAGACCACCACCGTCGGAATGCTCGAAGCCATCTTGCAGGCCGCCGAGCTGGACGCGGTGGCCTGCGGCAACGTCGGCCTGCCGGTGGTGGACGCGGTCCGGGCCGGGCACCGGGTGCTGGCGGTGGAGCTGTCCAGCTTCCAGCTGCACTGGTCCTCCTCGCTGGCGCCGGTCTCCGGGGCGGTGCTCAACCTCGCCGCCGACCACCTGGACTGGCACGGCTCGATGGAGGCGTACGGGGCCGCCAAGGCGAAGATCTTCACCGGCAACCGGGTGGCGGTCAGCAACGCCGACGACTCCTGGTCCTCCCGCCTGGCAGCCGGTTCCGGGGCCGCGGAACAGGTCTCGTTCACCCTGTCCGAACCGGAGCGGGGACAGCTGGGCGTCCGCGATGGACACCTGGTGGACCGGGCCTTCGCGGACGACGCGGTGCTCCTCCCGGTCTCCGAGGTGCACCCGCCGGGGCCGCACAACCTGGCCAACGCGTTGGCCGCCGCAGCGCTGGCCCGGGGGTACGGGGTGGCTCCGGAAGCGGTCGCCGCGGGCCTGCGGGCGTTCCAACCCGGGGCGCACCGCTCGGTGCAGGTCGCCGAAGCCGGCGGCGTGTCCTACGTGGATGACTCGAAGGCGACCAACCCGCACGCGGCCGACGCGGCCCTGCGCGCCCACCAGAAGGTGGTGTGGATCGCCGGCGGGCTGCTCAAAGGCGCCGATGTGGACGATCTGGTGGCCCGCAACGCCCAACGGCTGCAGGCCGTGGTGCTGATCGGCCGCGACCGCGCGCAGTTCTCCGCCGCACTGTCCCGACACGCGCCGGAAGTGCCGGTGCACGAGGTCGATTCGGGGGACGATGCGGGCATGCTCGAAGCCGTTCGGCTGGCCCAGCGCCACGCCCAGCCCGGGTCGGTCGTGCTGCTGGCGCCGGCAGCCGCCTCGATGGACATGTTCCGCGACTACGCCCACCGCGGGCAGGCGTTCGCCGAGGCGGTGCGCACCGTGCTGACCGGCCCGGTTCCGGAGTCCTCCCCGTCGTCCACGGGGTGAGCGCGATGGCCACGGCGACCAAGAGGGGATCCGGGCGGTCCGGCAAGCGCCGCGGCCGCTCCGGCGCGCTGTCCGCGCTGACCGCCTGGTTGACCCGGCCGCTGGCCTCCTTCCACCTGCTGCTGGCCGTTTTCGGGCTGCTGACGGTCTTCGGCCTGGTGATGGTGCTCTCGGCGTCCAGCGTCGACTCCTTCACCAAGGCCGGCTCGTCCTACAGCGTCTTCGGCAAGCAGGTGCTGTACTGCTTGGCGGGGCTGGTCGGCTTCTACGCCGCGCTGCGCATCCCGGTGCGGTTGCTGCGCCGGTTCAGCCTGGTGCTGCTGGTCTTCTGCCTGGCGCTGCTGGTCCTGGTGCTCACGCCGCTGGGCACCGAGTTGAACGGGGCGCGCAGCTGGTTCGTGGTGGCCGGGGTGTCGATCCAGCCGGTGGAGTTCGCCAAGGTGGCGTTCGCCCTGTGGGGCGCGCACGTGCTGGTCACCAAGCGCGCGCTGCTGGGGCAGTACCGGCATCTGCTGGTTCCGGTGGTGCCGGCGGCCATGCTGATGTTCACCCTGGTCATGCTGCAGCCCGACCTGGGGTCGACGATCACCCTGTTCCTGGTGCTGATCGGGCTGCTGTGGTTCGCCGGCGCCCCCCTGCGCCTGTTCGCGATAATGCTGCTCGGCGGGATCACCGGTGCGGTGGTGCTGGCGATGGTCGCCGACTACCGGGTGGCCCGGCTCACCGCGTTCCTGGATCCGGCCGCGGACCCCACCGGGCACGGCTACCAGTCGATGCAGGCCCTGTTCGCCTTGGCGGACGGCGGGCTGATGGGCCGCGGCCTGGGGCAGGGCTGGTCGAAGTGGCAGTACCTGCCGAACGTGCACAACGACTTCATCTTCGCCGTGATCGGGGAGGAGCTCGGGTTCGTCGGCTGCGTGGTGGTGCTGATCCTGTTCGGGCTCACCGGCTACGTGGGCATGCGGATCGCGTCCCGCAACACCGACCCGTTCATCCGGCTGGCTTCGGCGACGCTGACGACCTGGTTGGTGGGGCAGGCCATAATCAACATGGGTTATGTGGTGGGCTTGCTGCCGACCACAGGTCTTCCGCTTCCGCTGATTTCCTCGGGCGGGTCCTCAGTGGTCACCAGCATGCTGGTGTTCGGCCTGCTGGCGAACTTCGCCCGGCATGAGCCGGAGGCGATCGCCGCGCTACGGTCGTTGGGACCAGGTCGAGTCGGTAAGCTGCTGCGGTTGCCCACTCCGGCGCCGTACCGGCCACCGGCCAGGCGCCGCCCGGCCCGCACGGCCACCCCACCAAGCCGGCCCCGGGCCAAGACTTCCGGGACGGCAGCGACCCGCCGGGGAAGCGGACACGCCCGCAAGCGCGTTCCGCGCGGGAGCCCCGGCCCCCGGATGCAGACACGAGGAGGACACCGTTGAGCGGGGACGAGCAGACGGTCCGGATCAACACCGGCACGGGTGGCAGCTTCGCGCACGCGAACCGGGGCGCCGGTGTGCCGCCCAATGCTGCTCAACGCACCCTGTCGGTGGTCGTGGCCGGAGGTGGCACGGCCGGGCACATCGAGCCGGCGCTGGCGCTGGCGGACGCGGTGCGGCGGATCCGCCCGGACGCCCGGGTGACCGCGCTGGGCACCGAGCGCGGCCTGGAGAACCGGCTGGTTCCGGCCCGCGGCTATCCGCTCGAGCTGATCCCGCCGGTGCCGCTGCCCCGCAAGCCCACCCCCGAGCTGCTGCGCTTGCCGCTGAAGGTGCGCGACGCGGTCAAGAAGACCCGGGACGTGCTGGACCGGGTCCAGGCCGATGTGGTGGTCGGGTTCGGCGGCTACGTCTCCCTGCCGGCGTACCTGGCGGCGCGGGGGAAGGTGCCGATCGTGGTGCACGAGGCCAACGCCCGCGCCGGACTGGCGAACAAGGTCGGCGCCAAGTTCGCCGAGCGGGTCCTGGCGGCCACCCCGGACAGCGGCCTGCCGAACGCGCAGACGATCGGCATCCCGCTGCGGGAGTCGATCACCCGCCTGGACCGGTACTCCTTACGAGCCAAGGCGCGCGCGCACTTCGGGCTGCACCCCCACGCGCCGACCATCCTGGTCTTCGGCGGTTCGCAGGGGGCGCGCACGTTGAACACGGCGTTCTCCGGGGCGGCGGAGGCCCTCGGCCGCGCGGGCATCGGGGTGCTGCACGCCCACGGCCCGAAGAACTCCCTCGCGGTGCAGCAGGTGACGGGGGCGCCGGCCTACGTGACGGTGCCGTACCTGGAGCAGATGGACTTGGCCTACGCGGCGGCGGACCTGGTGGTGTGCCGCGCGGGCGCGATGACGGTGGCGGAGGTGTCGGCGGTCGGGCTGCCGGCGGTGTTCGTGCCGCTACCGCACGGCAACGGCGAGCAGGCGTTGAACGCCCAGCCGGTGGTGTCGGCCGGTGGTGCCCGGCTGATTTCGGACGAGGAGATGACTTCCCAGCGCGTGGTCGACGAAATCCTCCCCTTGGCTCGTGATCCGCAGCGGCTGCGGGAGATGAGCCGCGCCACGCTCAACAGCGGTCACCGGGAGGCCGACCAGGTGCTGGCGCGAATAGTGCTGGAGGTAGCCGGCAAATGACCGATCCGACCGCTTCGGATCTTGCCGAGACGCTGGACCGGGTGCACCTGGTCGGCATCGGCGGTGCGGGGATGAGCGGGATCGCCAGGATCCTGCTCGCCCGCGGCAAGCAGGTGTCCGGTTCGGACGCGCGGGATTCCCGCACCGTGATGGCGTTGCGCGCGCAGGGCGCGCGGATCGGTGTCGGCCACCGGGCGGAAAACCTCGACCAGTTCGCCCAACCGCTGAGCGCGCTCGTGGTGTCCACCGCGATCAAACCGGACAACCCCGAGCTCGTCGCGGCCGAGCAGCGGGGGATCCCGGTGCTGCGCCGGGCCGAGGCGCTGGCGGCGCTGATGGCCGGGCACCGGGTGGCGTGCGTGGCGGGCACGCACGGCAAGACGTCGACGACGTCGATGCTGACGGTGGCGCTGCAGCACTGCCGGCTCGACCCGTCGTTCGCCATCGGCGGGGACCTCAACGACTCCGGCGCCAACGCCCACCACGGCAGCGGCGAGGTCTTCGTCGCCGAGGCGGACGAGAGCGACGGCTCGTTCCTGTGCTTCGAGCCCTCGGTGGCGGTGGTGACCAACGTCGAGCCGGACCACCTGGACCACCACGGCACGGCCGAGGCCTACACCCGGGTGTTCGAGGAGTTCGTGCGGCGCATCGAACCGGGCGGGGTGCTGATCGCCTGCGCGGACGACCCGGGCGCCGCGGAGCTGGCGGACCGGGCCGAGAAGGCGGGCGTCCGGGTGCGCCGCTACGGCAAGTCGGTGACCGGTCCCGGCGCGGCCCGGCTGGTCGGCTACCGGTTGGAGAACGGCGCCGGGGTGGTGACCGTGGAGCTGGCCGGGGCGGAGACCGCCGAGCGGGAGCGCATCGACGTGCGGGTCTCGGTGCCGGGCGAGCACATGGCCGGCAACGCGGTGGCCGCGCTGGTGGCCGGACTGGAGTTGGGGGCCCCGTTGGAGGGGTTGCTGGACGGCCTGGCCGCTTTCGGCGGTGTCCGGCGGCGCTTCGAGTTCAAGGGCCTGACCAGGGGCGTGCGGGTCTACGACGACTACGCGCACCACCCCACGGAGGTGGAGGCCCAGCTGCGGGCGGCCCGCCCGGTGGCGGGCAACGGCCGGCTGGTGGTGGTGTTCCAGCCGCACCTGTACTCCCGCACCGCCGCGTTCGCCACCGAGTTCGCCACCGCGTTGGGGCTGGCCGACGAGGTCGTGGTGCTGGACGTCTACGGGGCCCGGGAGGACCCGCAGCCGGGTGTGACGGGTCAGTTGATCTCGGACGCGGTGCCGCTGGCGCCGGAGCGGGTGCACTACGAACCGTCGTTCACCGAAGTTCCGTCGCTGGTCGCCCGACTGGTCGAATCGGGTGACTTGGTGCTGACGATGGGGGCCGGTGATGTGACGATGCTCGGCCCGGAGATCATCAGCGAGATCGAGCGGCTGTCGGCGGGTCCTGCGGAGGCGTGATGGCGACGCGCCGTCGTGGCCCCGCCCGCCCCGGCAAGCGCAGCACGCGGGGACGGCCGGTGCGGGCTGGTGGGCAGTCGGGCCTGCGGTGGCGGCGGATCGGTTTGCTGCTGGTGCTGACCGCGTTCACGGCGTTCGCGGTGGCGGCGTACTTCACCCCGGTGCTGGGGGTGAAGACGGTCCAGGTGGTCGGCAGCACCACTGTGGACGACCAGCAGGTGCGCGCGGTGGCCGGGATCGAACCGGGAACCCCGATGTTGCGGGTGGACGCCGCGCAGGTGAGCGATCGGGTGAAGGCGTTGCCGAAGATCGCTTCGGTGACGGTGACCCGCTCCTGGCCTTCCACCGTGCGCATCCAGGTCGTCGAACGGGAAGCGGTCGCGTTCTTCGTGGCGCGCAACGGCGTTCAGCTGGTCGATGCCGAGGGCGTGCCGTTCGAGCAGGTTTCGCGGAAGCCGGAGGAGCTGCCGGAGCTGAAGGTGCGCGCGGTTTCCGAAGTCGATCCGGCGACCGACGCGGCGCTCACCGCGCTGATGGCGCTGTCCGGGGAGCTGCGCGCCCAGGTGGCGGTGGTTTCGGCGGAGAAGCCCACCGATGTGCGGATGGTGCTGCGGGACGGTCGGGAAGTGCACTGGGGGGACAATCGGGAGGCGGAGCGGAAGGCGGCCATCCTGCCGCCGCTGCTGACCCGTCCCGGCAAGGTCTACGACGTGACCGCGCCGTCGTTGCCGACCGTGGCCTGACCGAGCTGGTGGGCCGCGCGGCGGTGCGCCGTGGTGAGTTCGGGCGCTGCCGTGGGGGCCGTTCGGCGGAAAATCGTCGTTTCCGGGGTTTTTGCCCCAAAATCGTGTGATCTCCGTCCCGTTTTTGGCTATTTTCCTGCTAAGACTGGTGATCCCGGCAGGAGGGGACGGGATGACGCAGAGCTTTTCGGGAGATCTGGGGGCTGTGGCGGCCGGCGCCGCGATAGCGGGGTTCGGGCGCTCCGTGGCCGGGCTGCAGGCGCTTCGGAAGCAGACCGACGAGTTCGAGAAAGGCCTCTCGGAGGGCCGGTTCACGGTCAATCCGGAGGCCGCTCACAAGGCCGCGCGAGCGTACGAGGACGCCGCATCGCAGGTGAGCTCGCTGTCGCGGAAAGTCATGCGCCTCAACCGGGTTGACGGGCTGGGGGAGTACAACTCGGCGCGCGTGCTGGCGGCCAAGTTCGGCCAGAAGGCCGACGGCGCCAACGGGGCGGCCGACCTGCTGTCGCAGCTGAAGGACGAACTGCTCAGGAAAGCCGAGTTGCTCAAGGTCGCGGCCAGGGACTACGCCACGACCAACAGCGAGATCAGCGAGGAATTCAAGAGGAGCGTTCAGCAATGAGAAGAGGCGCGCAGCCGTTGTTCTTCGGTGCTCTGGTGGCGGCGCTGGCCGTTTCCGGTTGCGGCAGCGGTTCCGACACCAGCGCTGCCCCCGACGGTGACCAACCCTCGAGCGCCGAACAACAGGAACAAGGGCTGCGCGACGTCGACCCGTGCCAGCTGTTGACCCCGGAAGAAGCGGCCGAGTTCGGTTTCTCCGGAGAGGGCTACGACGAGACGCTCGTCGACACCGAACCCGCCTGCGGATTCGACGGTGGACCGTTCGGGGCCACTTTCACCGTGAGCCGGGAGAACACGGTGGAGACGTACGGCCAGGGGGACAACTGGGCGCGGTTCGACCGCATCGAGATCGACGGTCGCGCCGCTGCGCGGGCCGTGGACGAGAGCGCGAGCAGCAGCGGTGATTTCTGCACCGTGATGTTCGACGCCGGGGGTGGTGCCATCACCATCGACGTCTCGGAGTTCCGGAATCCCGAGAACGTCGATCCTTGCGACTTCGCTCAGCAGATCGCCGAGGTGATCGCGCCGCGAATGCCGAGATGAGCCGGGCGGACTGAGGAAACGGGCTGGGGGACAAGTAAAAATGGGATTCACGGACTTCATGGGCAAAGTCGGTGGAGCCATCGGCGACGCGGTCGACGCGGTCGGTGACGCCGTCGGTGACGCGGTCGACGCGGTCGGCGATGCTGCTGGTGCCGTGGTCGACGCGGTCGGCGACATCGCCAGCGACGTGTTCACCTCCCTCGGCGACGTGGTGGGCGCGCTCCTCCCGGGCGGGTCGGTGTCGCCGGGAATGATCGCGATGCCGCCCAGGCGCAGCCCGCTGCCCCCGGGGTTGGAATACGACCCGCCGTCCATCACCCAGCCGGAGAACTGGCAGGCCTACAGCCACCAGGAGATCTACAGCATCAACCAGCGTTCCCTGGACGAAGGGAAAACCGCCGCGGTGGCTGACGGCTGGCGGGAGATCGCCGAATCGTTGCGGGAGGTCGGTGAAACCCTCCAGCGGGACGCCACCTCCGCCATCGAGGGCGGTTGGGAAGGCGAAGCCGCCGACCGGGCCAGCGATTCCGTGCGTCCCGTCGTCGAATGGACCCAGCTCACCTCCGAGGCGTTCGACGTGATCGGCTCCAGGCTGCAGGAAGCCGGTGAGGCAGCTGGTCAGGCGAAGGAAGCCGTTCCGGAGCCGGAAGGGCACAGCATCGGTCGGACGCTGACGGCCACCGTCCTGGGCGGGCCGATCGGCGCGGGAGTGGACGCGCTCCTCCAGATGCGCAACCGCCAGGAGGCGGAACGCGGCGCGCAGGACGCCATGGCAAGACTGCTGACCCCCGCCTACCTGGGCGTGGACCAGTCGGTGCCGACGCTGCCCGGGTTGGACGGTGGGCCGGCCTCGCCGCCGCGGGTCGATCCCGACGTGGTGATCGATCCGCCACCTCCCCCGGTCGGCATCGGGGGCCCGAGCCCGGCGCCGGCGACGCCGTTCCACGTCGACCCGGACGGTTCGGGCGACAGGAACGACCCGAGCGGCAAACCCACCCCCGCTCCGGACGACAAGGGCGGCACGAGCAAGAAACCCACCACTCCTCCGCCCAGCACCGATCCGTCCTGGGTGCCGGACCGCCCACCCGGTGGCGGTGTCGGGGTGCCCGCCCCTGCTGGCCCGGGTCCCGGCCCCGGGGGCAGGGAAGGAGCTCCCGGCGGCATGGTGCCACCGGGCGCGTGGGGTGCCGGTGGAGGCGCCGGTGCCGGTGCTGGTGGTGCCGGCGGTGCGGGTGTCGGCCGAGCCGGCGGTGCGGGTGTCGGCCGAGCCGGCGGTGCGGCCGCGGGGAGAGCCGGCGGATTCGGCGGTGGTGCCGGTGGCGCGGGAGCCGGTGCGCTGGGACCCGGTGGTCGAGCCGGGGTGGGCGCTCCCGGCGGTGCTGGGGGCGGAGCTGGTGGCGCGGCCGCCGGTGCCGGGGCGGCTTCCGCCACGGGCCGCGGCGGAATGATGGGCGCCGGGATGGGGGCCGGTGCGGCCCGCGGTGCCCAGGGCGGGGACGACCAGGAGCACGACCGTCCCAGCTGGCTCGAGGAGAACGACGACGTCTGGTTGGACGACATGCCGAAGACCGCACCACCTGTTTTCGGCGCTTGATCGGCACCCGGAGCATCGACCTGTTGGGAGGGAACGTGGCCATCGCAGGCCGCTGGCAGCTCCACCCGCTTCACCTGTACCTGGTGCGCGTGTACCTGGGGATCGGCGACCTGACCCTGCCGCTGGAAGGCCCGGCGTACGGTCGCACGCTGCGCCAGCTCGGTGAAATCGGAAAACGTGAAGCGCCGACGATGGAACGACTCGGAATCCTCGTCGACGACGAGGTCCACCCCGGGTTGAAGGCGGCGCTGGAAGTCCTCGCCAAGCCGTACCTGTGGATGGACTCGCTGTGGTTCCCGGTCTTGGGCGAGGAGGCGGCTTGGCGGGTGGTGGCCGCGCAGACCGACGGCGACCGGGTGGTGCTCGGTGTGCAGGGCCCGGGGGAGGACGACCGGTTCGGCGGCGTGCTCACCGTGGAGGTCCACGAGAAGACGCCGCTCCCGCAAGTGCTGCTGGCGACCTTCCCGGCGGCCCCGCCCGGCAGGCGGCCCACCGTGCGGGTTCCGGAGAGCTCGTTCCGCTCCGACGAGCAGCAGGACGAGCCGCCGGAGAGCTACCTGCAACAGGCGCAGCAGCCCAGGATGAGCAGCGGAGACCGGCAGCTGGCCGCCTACCGGGAACTCGCTGCCACCGCGCACGCGCGGGCGGGGCAGTTCGCGGCCAACCGGCGCGACCCCCACGGGCTGCTCAAGCGCTCATCTGTGGTGCGCTGGTTCGACAACCCCGCGCCCGACGGGCGCTACCTCGACTACGCCGAGCCGGGCAGCACGGGGGAAACGATGCACGTCGCGGAACCGGCGGACGCCCGCCGCGTCAGGTCCAAATTGGAAGAACTGCTCAATTCCGTGCGCTGATCGGCACCGGGTGGGGAGGGGGACGCTCCGCCGCGCGGCACCTCGCGTCCGGGCACCGGCGCGGTCGTGCGGCGCCACCGGCGCATCGCTGGCCAATTCCGGACAATCCCACCGCGCGGACCCGAGACCGGGCATGATCGGCTCCGCCACCCCTGTCCACGAAGGAGTGATCATGCTTCGCGTGCCGGTCAGGATCGTTTCTCTGCTGGTGTTGTCGTTGTTCGCCTTCACCGGGATCACCACCGCGGTCGCGCCGGAAGCCGCCGCCTACGAGTGGAGCCGGGAGCTCGAGGAAGGCGACACCGGGGAGGACGTGCGGGAGTTGCAGATCCGCATCGCCGGTTGGGCCGCCGACGGCGCCGAGCAGACCTACGTCGCGGTGGACGGCGTGTTCGGCCCGGGCACGAAAGCCGCTCTGCAGCGCTTCCAGAAGGCCTACGGGCTCTCGGTCACCGGTGTGGTCGACACGGCGACCCAGGAGGCGTTGAACGCGCTGGAAGACCCGGACGGCTCCACCGTTCACTTCGACTTCGCCGAGTTCGAGTCCAAGGACGGTTCCGGGTTCAGCGGCGGCAACGTCGACGCCGCCACGGTCAAGGAGAACGTGCGGCGGTTGATGTACAAACTGGAGGCGGTGCGCAAGAAGGCCGGTGACGCGCCGATCACCATCAACTCCGGTTTCCGCAGCAAGGCCCACAACGACAGCGTCGGGGGCGCCCCCAACAGCCAGCACACCTACGGCATCGCCGCCGACATCGTGATCAGCGGCCACAGCGTTTCCGAAACCATCGGCTACGCCCAGACCTCCGGTTTCTCCGGCATCATCCGCTACGACACCTTCACCCACGTGGACAGCCGGGTCGAGTACGACTACGGCGCCGGCAGCTGGTACTGGAACGTCTGAGCGGGAACCGGCCGCCACCCAACGGTCGGCCTTCGGGAACAGCAAGGGAACTTTTCCGCCGCATCAGGCAGGAAAGTTCCCTTGCTCGTTCACCAGCCGGATTTCCGGCGGGCGCCGGTGGTCAGCGGGGCTGGTCCGCCGGGGAGAACCGCCACTGGTGCAGCCGCCGGTTGATCACGTCGACCAGCAGGTTCGCGTCGTGCACCGGTAGCGAGTGCTCGTCCTCATCGGTGCGCAGCAGCACGGCCGGGCCGGGCTCGGCGGTGACTTCGGTCCCGTTCGGGAACACCAGCCACGGCTGGTGGGAATCCGCCAGGGAAGTCGGTTTCACCCCGCGCAGCCGGTGGAACGGGATGGTCAGCTCAGCGCCCCCGGTCCTGCCCGCTCTCGACCGCACGTCCCAGCTCACCTGATCCCGGTCGACGACCAGCCTCGCCGTCACCGGGCCGCTGGTGCGCAGCGGGAAGCGGAGCCGCAGCGCGGTCGACCCGAGCTCGGGAACCAACGGGTGGAGCACGACGCGCCGGGCTCGGTGGGCCAGCAGCGAACTGGCCGCCACGACCGCTGCGCCCGCGATGGCCGGCACAGCCCCCCGGGCTTGGCCGGTCAACAGCGACACCGGCAGCACACCGGCAACGAACTGCACCCCACCGGTGAGCAGGACCGCCCGAGGCCAGCGGCCCGGATCGCGAAGTCCACTCCGGACCAGCCAGAACAGGTGCGCGGCGGCGGGAAGGACCGCTGCGACGAGGACGATCCCGGCGACCGGCGCGTTCGGCGCGTCCAGCACCAGCAGTGCGATGCAGACGGCGGCCAGCAGCACCGTTCCCGTTTCGGCCGCGGCCAACTGGCGTTTCGCGCGCTGCCAGCGCGCGCGGGCGCCGGGCGCAGCGACTTCGGTTAACTGCGAAGTAGGCACACCAGGACATTGGCATGCCGCTCAGCGGCGGTTCAACGGACCCGGTTCGAGTTCGGGGCGCTACCGGTAGTCGTTCGGATCGCCCTCTCCGCCCGCCCACTCGACTTCCAGCGCGTACCGCCAGGAATCGGGTTGCGAACCGTCGATGTCGGTGAAGCCGTACTCCTTGGCCAGCTGTCCGCTGGACAGCGATCGGGTGTTCCAACGCGCCACGTCCGGGTCGGTGGCCAGCGCGACCACCGCGCGTCCGACGAAGGCCGGGGATTCGGAAACCGCGAAGCCCGGCAGGTCCTTGGCCGCATCCCGCCAGTTGTCCTCGGTGACCCCCAGTTCGTCGAGCATCATCTCCGAGCGCAACCACCCGGGGGTCAGCGACACCGCGGTGCAGCCGTGCGGCGCCAGTTCTTCGCCCTGCGCCCGGGCCATCCGGTGCGCGGCCACCTTCGCCAGGTCGAAGAAGGCGCCGCCCCAGCTGCGGTAGTACTTGCGGTTCACCTCAGCGGTGCCGTCGGTGAGCTCCACGACCAGCCCGCCCGGGCGGCGGATCAGCAGCGGCAGCGCGAAGTGGCTGGTGATCAGGTGCGCTTCGATCCCGGTTCGCAGCCGCTGCAACCCCTTCTGCAGGTCCGCCTCCCACAGCGGTTTCTTCCACTCCATCAGGTGTTCGCCGCCGAGGTCGTTGACCAGGACGTCCAGCCTGCCCTGTTCGGCATCGATGCGCTGCACCAGCTCCTGGACCTGCTCGGGAACGGTGTGGTCCACCTGCACCGCGATGCCCTCGCCGCCGGCTCGGGTGACGAGCTCGGCGGTCTCCTCGATGGTCTCCGGTCGACCGTAGTCCGAGGGCCGGGCGCGGGTGGTGCGCCCCGTGCCGTAGACGGTCGCGCCCGCGGTTCCCAGGGCGACGGCGATTCCTCGACCGGCTCCTCGGGTGGCGCCGGCGACCAGCGCGACCTTTCCTCGCAAAGATCTACTCATCCGTGTGGCCTCCCGCCTTTTACCAGGTCACATGGTCGCCGATGGGGCCACTCGGAGGGAGGACATCCAGCCAATTCGGGGATTTTCTGTCCTGGTGCCTCGAGCAGGTGAGCGCACCTCGGGGTACGGTGTCGTCGGTGATCACTTCGATGATCCACCGTTCAAGGGGAGGAAATCAGCTCGATGCGCCGACCGCGGACGCGTCCGAGCGAAGAACCGATCAAGGCGGAAGCGACGAGTTGCCTGGCGAAACGTACCTGCCACCGACTTCGGCGTGGCTGCTGGACTCAGGGGCGGTCCGCTGCCTACGGTCCGCAGCGGGAATGGGATCAGGCTCGGGGCGGTCCCGGCAGTCAGGGGGTCAACCAGTGTCTTTGCCCATACCCATGAATCCAATGGCAGCGACCGGCACAGCGACCGTCTTGGCGGTCGACGCAGAGAGTGCAGAGCCACGATCAGGAAGGCGGATCCGATGACGCCCCCGCACAACTATCTCGCGGTGATCAAGGTCGTCGGCATCGGAGGCGGCGGCGTCAATGCCGTGAACCGCATGATCGAGGTCGGGCTCAAGGGTGTCGAGTTCATCGCGATCAACACCGATGCGCAGGCCCTGCTGATGTCCGACGCCGACGTGAAGCTCGACATCGGCCGTGAGTTGACTCGCGGTCTCGGTGCCGGTGCGGCGCCGGAAGTCGGCCGCCAAGCCGCGGAGGACCACAAGGAAGAGATCGAAGAGGTCCTCAAGGGCGCTGACATGGTGTTCGTGACCGCCGGGGAAGGCGGTGGCACCGGAACCGGCGGTGCCCCGGTCGTCGCGTCGGTCGCGCGCAAACTCGGTGCACTGACCATCGGTGTAGTCACCCGGCCGTTCTCATTCGAGGGCAAGCGGCGCGCCCAGCAGGCGGAGGAGGGCATCAAGGCGTTGCGCGAGGAGTGCGACACCTTGATCGTCATTCCGAACGACCGGCTGCTGCAGCTCGGCGACATCGGCGTCAGCCTGATGGACGCCTTCCGCTCCGCTGACGAGGTGCTGCTGTCCGGTGTGCAGGGCATCACCGACCTGATCACGACACCTGGGTTGATCAACCTCGACTTCGCCGACGTCAAGAGCGTCATGTCCGGGGCGGGCAGCGCGCTGATGGGGATCGGCTCGGCGAGGGGGGAGAACCGCGCCGTCGAAGCTGCTCAGAAGGCGATCAACTCGCCGCTGCTGGAAGCTTCGATGGAGGGTGCGCACGGCGTGCTGCTGGCCATCGCCGGCGGGTCGGACCTCGGGTTGTTCGAGATCAACGAATCCGCTTCTTTGGTGCAGGAGGCAGCGCACCCCGAGGCCAACATCATCTTCGGTACGGTCATCGACGATTCGCTCGGTGACGAAGTCCGGGTCACGGTGATCGCGGCCGGTTTCGACTCGGGTGCTCCCACGCACAAGAAACTCGAGCCCACCAAGGTCGGCGGCAAGGACGACGAGGGGTCCTCCGAGCAGTCGAGCGAGGGGACCAAGCAGCAGGCGGCCTCGACGGAGCAGCGCACCGAGGAGACCGCTGGCAACCAGTCCGCGGCGGCGCAGTCGACGCAGCCCGCGCAGCAGCCGGCCCAGCCGCAGCAGTCGCAGTCGCAGCAGCCGGCTCAACCGGCCCAGGCGCAGCCGGGGAGCCAGCAGCAGCAAGCGCCTGCGGAAGCCCCGCAGCAGCCGACCCAGTCGCAGAGCAGTGCGCAACCGCGTTCCAACCTGTTCGGCGGGGACGGTGGCACCATGGGCGGTGTGTCGGTGCCGACGCGGTCCAGCGGCGGCTACCCCACTTACACCGGCATGTCCACCGGTCGGCCGGCGTCTGCCTCGGGGCGGGTGTTCCCGGCGGATGACGACTCGGACGACGACGTGGACATCCCGCCGTTCATGCGGCGCTGAAGGGCCACCGGGAACGCCGCACGAGCAGCGTGCGTGAGAATCGGCACCGGGACGTCTGTTCCGGTGCCGATTCGTGTGCGGTGCCGGGGCCCATTTCGGGAGGCTGACAAGTGCGGATTCGACGCGTGATCACCACGCGGGAGGGCGGCAGTTCCAAGCCGCCGTTCGACTCGTTCAACCTGGGCGGTCGGGTCGGTGACGATCCGGAGGCGGTCGCCGCCAACGTGCGCAAGCTCGCCGGCGGCATCGGCCTGGCCGAAGACCGTCTGGTGTGGATGGAGCAGATCCACGGCCGCACCGCGACGATCGTCCGCGGGCCGCAGCAGCAGCCGGTGGAGGCCACCGACGCGTTGGTGACCGCCGAACCCGGGCTCGCGCTGGTGGTGCTGACCGCGGACTGCGTGCCGGTGCTGCTGGGGGATCCGGAGTCCGGGGTGATCGCCGCGGTGCACGCCGGCCGGGTGGGAGCCCGGATCGGGGTGGTCGTCTCCGCGCTGAAGGCGATGCAGGAGGCCGGTGCCCGGGTGGACCGGGTCGAGGCGGTGCTCGGTCCGGCGGCCTGCGGGGCTTGCTACGAGGTGCCGCCGCACATGCAGGCCGATGTGGAGCAGCACCTGCCCGGCAGCGCCTGCAAGACGAGGAAGGGGACCACCGGGTTGGACCTGCGGGCGGGGCTGTGGGAGCAGCTGGCCGCCGCGGGCATTGCCCGGATCGGTGTCGATCCCCGCTGCACCATCGAGTCCCCGGAGCTGTTCAGCTATCGGCGGGACGGGGGCCGCACCGGCCGTTTCGCCAGTGTGATTTGGGTGGATCCGGAGGGGTGAGGGTGAGCGAAGAACGGCGTCAGGAGCTGGCCGATTCGCTGCGGAAGGTCCGGGAGCGGATCGACCGGGCCTGCCACGAGGCTGGTCGGAGTCCGGAGGAAGTCGAGCTGCTCGCGGTCACCAAGACGTTCCCGGCGACCGATGTGGCCTTGCTGTCCGACCTGGGGTTGACCGAGTTCGCCGAGAACCGCCACCAGGAGGCCCGGGGCAAGGTGGCGGAGTTCGCCGAGCTGCGGCCCCAGGCCGCGGTGCGCTGGCACATGGTGGGGCAGCTGCAGCGCAACAAGGCGCGGGCGGTGGCCCGGTGGGCCGACGTGGTCGAGTCGGTGGACAGCGACCGCCTCGTCGAGACCTTGGACCGGGCGGTGGGCAACGCCTTGGAGGCGGGGGAGCGGCAGCGCCCGATGGAGGTGCTGCTCCAAGTCAGCTTGGACGAGGCGGAGCACCGCGGGGGGTGCCGGCCGGACGACGTGCCCCGACTTGCGGATTTGATCGCGCAGAAGGTGAACGTCCAGTTGCGCGGCGTGATGGCGGTAGCCCCACTTGGGGGTGACCCGGATGTGGCATTTGACACACTTTTCCGGATATCCGAGCGATTACGGCGCGATCACCCGGACGCTGTTGATGTATCCGCGGGGATGAGCGGCGATCTCGAAAGTGCGATCATGCACGGGTCTACCCGGGTGCGTGTCGGAACTGCACTGCTCGGGAGCCGCCCGCTAACCTCGCCTTAGCCGGCGCTAGGGGGTCGCAGGTCGGCCGTCGGGTGTCCGGCACGCAGGAGTCGCACAGGAAGGGCATGCCGATGAGCGCTTTGCACAAGTTGAAGGCCTACTTCGGCATGGTCCCGGCCGACGAGGTCGACGAGTACGGCGAAGACGTCGATTACCGCGACCACTACGCGGACTCCGATTACGACGCCTCCGCGGAGAGCGGCAGGCGGCGCGGCGGTGTTCGTGGAAGCTACCAGCCGGAGACCGAAAGCGAGGCGGACGACTACACCGAGGAGTACCGGGAGTCCGCTCGCCCCCGCAGGCAGTGGCCGGCGACCTCGACGGCGCGCAGCGCGCCGGCCGGTGATTCGCAGCGGGATTCCGCGCGACTGCGTGCTGTCACCGACACCGGTACGCAGTTCAACTTGAGCAAGATCACAACGCTGCACCCGCGCACCTACAGCGAGGCTCGCACCATAGGTGAGCAATATCGCGATGGGACTCCGGTCATCATCAACTTGACCGAGATGGATGAAGCGGACGCGAAGCGCCTCGTGGACTTCGCCGCCGGGCTCGCCTTCGCGCTGCGCGGCTCGATCGACAAGATCACCAATCGAGTGTTCTTGCTCTCACCGCCGAATGTCGATGTAACAGCTGAAGGAAAACGGCGACTTTCCGAGGGCACCTTTTTCAACTACGGGTGAGTGGTGGCACAGTTGAGGCGTGAACTCGGCGCTGATCGTTGTGTTTTACCTACTCTTCTTCTTCTGGCTGCTGCTCACGGCCCGTATTGTGGTGGAGCTCGTCCGGGTGTTCGCCCGCGATTGGCGACCCACTGGGGGGGTTGCAATCGCGTTGGAGAGCATCTACACAGTGACCGACCCGCCGATCCGGTTGCTGCGTCGGATCATTCCGACCGTCCGGATCGGGGGTGTCGGACTGGACCTATCCATTATGGTGCTGCTGCTGGTCGTGTTCATACTGATGCGACTGGTTCAGCCCGGGTGACGGGGAACCCGGGTTCCCGCAGCCGAGGAGTGCGTGAGGTGATCTTGTGGGCCTGACTCCCGCCGACGTGCATAACGTGGCGTTCAGCAAACCTCCGATCGGGAAGCGGGGGTACAACGAGGACGAGGTGGACGCCTTCCTCGACCTCGTTGAAGCCGAGCTTGCCCGCCTGGTGGAGGAGAACCAAGACCTGCGCAACCAGGTGGAGCAGCTGGAGTCCCAGCTGCAGAGCACCCAGGTCGAGCTGGAGGAAGCCCGCAGCCAGGCGTCTGCTGCTCCGGCGGAAGAGCCGCGCCGCCTGACTCCGGTGCCGGCCCCGGCTCCTGCCGAGCAGACTTCCCCGGGTGGCGATCACCACGTGCAGGCGGCCAAGGTGCTCGGCTTGGCGCAGGAGATGGCCGACCGGCTCACCGGTGAGGCCAAGGCCGAGGCCGACACCATGCTGTCGGAGGCGCGCACCAAGTCCGAGCAGCTGCTGTCCGAGGCCCGTTCCAAGGCCGACAGCATGGTCAACGAGGCGCGCACGAGAGCCGAGACGATGCTCAACGACGCCCGCACCCGGGCGGAGACCCTCGAGCGGCAGGCTCGGGAGAAGGCGGCCAACCTGGAGCGCGACGCCCAGCGCAAGCACGCCGAGGTGATGGGCAACATCACGCAGGAGAAGAACGCGCTGGAGAAGAAGATCGAGACGCTTCGCACCTTCGAGCGCGAATACCGCACCCGGTTGCAGACCTACCTCGAGTCCCAGCTCCGCGAACTGCAGGACCGCGGCTCGGCTGCCCCGGCCGAGAGCAGTGGCAGCCGCTCGTCGTCGACGCAGCAGACCAGCTACAGCTTCGGGGCTCGAGCAGCTGAAGCCGGCTGAGTGCCCTGGCTCGCCGGTCGGCGGTGGCAGGTGGTGCCGCGCCTGTTGCCGCCGGCGCCACGGCCAGGGGAGCAGGTGTTGCAGGCGCTGCGCAGTTTCACCGGTGCTGTTGTGCTGGTGACGCACGATCCCGGGGCAGTTCAAGCACTCCAACCGGAGCGGGGCATTTTGCTGCCTGATGGGACTGAAGACCACTGGTCTGACGATTACCTGGAGTTGGTGCAGCTGGCATAAACA
>NZ_AYJW01000001.1 GCF_000497205.1 Saccharopolyspora rectivirgula DSM 43747 | reverse complement strand
AGGAAGGTCACCAGGAAGCCGAAGCTGAACAGCATCGGCGACTCGAAGGTGATCTGGCCCTTCCACATGGTGCCGATCCAGTTGAAGAACTTGATCCCGGTCGGCACCGCGATCAGGTAGGTCGTCATCGCGAAGAACGGCAGCAGCACCGCGCCGGTGGCGAACATGTGGTGCGCCCACACCACGGCGGACAGGCCGCCGATGAGCAGCGTCGCCATCACCAGGCCGAGGTAGCCGAACAGCGGCTTGCGGCTGAACACCGGCAGGATCTCGGTGACGATCCCGAAGAACGGCAGCGCGACGATGTAGACCTCGGGGTGGCCGAAGAACCAGAACAGGTGCTGGTAGAGGATCGCGCCGCCGTTGGCCGGGTCGAAGACGTGCGCGCCGAGCTGCCGGTCCACCAGGATGCCCATCAGCGCCGCGGTGAGCGGCGGGAACGCCAGCAGCACCAGAACGCTGGTGACCAGGATGTTCCAGGTGAAGATCGGCATCCGCCACATCGTCATCCCGGGCGCGCGCAGGCAGACCACGGTGGTGATCATGTTGACCGCGCCCAGGATGGTGCCCAGACCGCTGACGACCAGTCCGGCCACCCACACGTCGCCGCCGAGGCCTGGGCTGTGCACGTCGCTGGACAGCGGTGGGTACGCGGTCCAGCCGAAGTCCGCCGCACCGCCCGGCATCAGGAAGCCGCTGACCACGATGAGCCCGCCGAACAGGAACAACCAGTAGGAGAACGCGTTCAGGCGGGGGAAGGCCACGTCCGGAGCGCCGATCTGCAGCGGCAGGATCACGTTGGCGAACCCGAACACGATCGGGGTCGCGAACAGCAGCAGCATGATCGTGCCGTGCATGGTGAACAGCTGGTTGTACTGCTCCTGCGACAGGAACTGCAGCCCCGGTGAGGCCAGTTCGCCGCGGATCAGCAGCGCGAGGGCGCCCCCGAGGACGAAGAAGGCGAACGCGGTGATCAGGTACAGGACACCGATCTGCTTGTGATCGGTGGTGCGCAGCATGGGCACCAGGTGCTTGCCCTTGAGCGGGCGTTCGACCGGGAACGGCCGAGCCGGTGCTGGTCTGGTCCTGACGGTGGCCATGCCTGTCTCCTGCGCGATCGGGGCCAGTGCTACGCCGTTCCAATCAGTCTTTACCCAGGGGGACAGGCCTGCAATCTTCCCACCCGAAAGGGTGTGGCGCCTGGTCAGCAGTCCGCTTCGGCGAGGGCTCCCATGGCCATCCGGTGCAGCAGTTCCGACATGGCCGGGGTTTCCAGCCGGCCGGAGAACGGGGTGGAGTTGATCAACCCGAACACGGCGTGGACGGCGGCGCGGGCGGTGTCGCGGGGCAGCTCCGGCCGGACTTGGCGCAGCACGTCCACCCACACCCGGACGTAGTTGCGCTGCAGTTCCCGCACCTTCTGCTGTTCCGGCTCGGGCAGGCTGTCCAGGTCGCGCAGCTGCACCGTGATCAGCGCGGGCTCGGTGAGGGCGAATTCGACGTGCCAGCGGACCAGTTGGTCCAGGGCTTCTCGCGGGTCCCGGCTGCGGGCCACCCGCTGCTGGCCGCCGAGGAGCAGTTTGCTGCTGATCCCGGTGAGCATCTCCGCGAGCATCGCTTCCTTGCTGCGGAAGTGGCGGTACAGCGCGGGCCCGGAGATCCCGACCGCGGCGCCTATGTCGTCGATGCTCACCCCGTGGAAGCCGTAGCGGGCGAACCGCTCCGCTGCGGCGGCCAGGATCTGCGCCCGGCGGGATGGTTTGGCTGCTGCAACAGACATCGCTGCTGATACTAGACGCGTGGTGTTAGCACTCGTTAACATCGCCGCAGTTAACGGGTACTAACGTGCGGAAGGTGGAGCCATGGACGCGCCCGTCCTGCGCACAACGGTGGATCCGGCCAGCCCGGACTACGCGCGGTACACCGAGCAGCACAAGGCACTGGTCGAAGACCTCAACGCCAAGCTCGACCGCGTCCGCTCGGGCGGACCGGAGAAGGCCCGCGCCCGGCACGTCGAACGCGGCAAGCTGCTCCCCCGGGACAGGGTCGACGCGCTGCTGGACCGCGGCTCGCCGTTCCTGGAGCTCTCCCCGCTGGCCGCGTACGGGATGTACGACGACGAAGCCCCCAGCGCCGGCATCATCACCGGAATCGGTCGGGTCAGCGGGCGGGAATGCGTCATCGTCGCCAACGACGCCACCGTCAAGGGCGGCACCTACTACCCGATGACGGTCAAGAAGCACCTGCGCGCCCAAGAAGTCGCCCTGCACAACAACCTGCCCTGCATCTACCTGGTCGACTCCGGCGGCGCTTTCCTGCCCCGCCAGGACGAGGTCTTCCCCGACCGGGAGCACTTCGGGCGGATCTTCTACAACCAGGCCACGATGTCCGCCCAGGGCATCCCGCAGATCGCCGCGGTCCTCGGCTCCTGCACCGCGGGCGGCGCGTACGTGCCGGCGATGAGCGACGAAGCGGTGATCGTCCGCGAGCAGGGGACGATCTTCCTGGGCGGCCCACCACTGGTCAAAGCGGCCACCGGAGCCGAAGTCAGCGCCGAAGAGCTCGGCGGCGGTGAACTGCACTCCCGCGTCTCCGGCGTCACCGACCACCTGGCCGAGGACGACGCCGACGCGCTGCGCATCGTCCGCAGCATCGTCAGCACCCTGGGGCCGCGCCCGGAACGGCCCTGGCAGACCGCCCCCGTGGAAGAGCCCGTGGTGGACCCGGACCAGCTGTACGGGGTGGTTCCACCGGACACCCGCACCCCGTACGACGTGCACGAGGTCATCGCCCGGATCGTGGACGGCAGCCGGTTCGCCGAGTTCAAAGCCGAGTACGGCCCCACGCTGGTGACCGGGTTCGCCCGCATCCACGGCCACCCGGTCGGCATCGTGGCCAACAACGGGATCCTGTTCAGCGAGTCCGCGCTCAAGGGGGCGCACTTCATCCAGCTCTGCGACAAGCGGTCGATCCCGCTGGTGTTCCTGCAGAACATCTCCGGCTTCATGGTCGGCAAGGAGTACGAGGCGGGCGGGATCGCCAAGCACGGCGCCAAGATGGTCACCGCGGTGGCTTGCGCGCGGGTGCCCAAGCTGACCGTCGTCATCGGCGGCTCGTTCGGGGCCGGCAACTACTCGATGTGCGGACGGGCGTACTCGCCCCGCTTCCTGTGGATGTGGCCCAACGCCCGGATCTCGGTCATGGGCGGGGAACAGGCGGCCTCGGTGCTCGCCACCGTCCGCCGCGACCAACTGGCCGCCCGCGGCGTCGAGTGGTCGGCCGAAGAGGAAGAGGCGTTCAAGGAACCCATCCGCCAGCAGTACGAGCACCAGGGGCACCCCTACTACGCCACCGCGCGGCTGTGGGACGACGGGATCATCGACCCGAAGCAGACCCGCACCGTGCTCGGCCTGGCCCTGTCCGCGGCCGCCAACGCGCCCCTGGCCCCCGTCTCCTACGGGGTCTTCCGGATGTGACCGCCGCCAGCGCGAACACGAGGTGCAGAAATGACCCCAGTGCAGCAGTTCGACACCGTTCTGGTGGCGAATCGCGGTGAGATCGCGGTGCGCGTCGTCCGGACGCTGCGCCGCCTCGGCATCCGCTCCGTGGCCGTCTACAGCGATGCCGACCGCGACGCCCGGCACGTCCGGGAGGCCGACGTCGCCGTCCACCTCGGCGCCCGCGCCGCCGCCGAGAGCTACCTGAACAGCAAGCGCATCATCGAAGCCGCCCACGAGACCGGGGCGCGCGCCGTGCACCCCGGCTACGGGTTCCTCGCCGAGAACGCCGACTTCGCCGCCGCCTGCGCGGAAGCCGACCTGGTGTTCATCGGTCCGCCCCCGGCGGCCATCGAGGCCATGGGGGACAAGATCCGCGCCAAGCGCACCGTCGCCGCCGCGGGCGTGCCGGTGGTGCCCGGCCGCACCGAACCCGGCATGACCGACGAGGAACTGGTGCGGGCCGCCCGGGAGATCGGTTTCCCGGTGCTGCTCAAGCCGTCCGCCGGCGGTGGTGGCAAGGGCATGCGCACCGTGTTCGCCGAGGACGAGCTGCTCGACGCGATCACCGCGGCCCGCCGCCAGGCCCGTGCCGCCTTCGGCGACGACGAGCTGCTGGTGGAGCGGTTCTTGGCCCGACCCCGGCACATCGAGGTCCAGGTCCTCGCGGACCGCCACGGCAACGTGGTGCACCTCGGTGAACGCGAGTGCAGTCTGCAGCGCCGGCACCAGAAGATCGTCGAAGAAGCCCCGTCGCCGCTGTTGGACGGGACCACCCGCCAGCGGATCGGGGAAGCAGCCGTGGAGGTCGCCCGGGCCACCGGCTACACCGGGGCGGGAACGGTGGAGTTCATCGTCTCCGCCGAGCGGCCGGACGAGTTCTTCTTCCTGGAGATGAACACCCGGCTGCAGGTCGAACACCCGGTCACCGAACTGATCACCGCGGTGGGTGGGCAGCGCGGGATCGACCTCGTCGAGCAGCAGGTCCGGGTGGCCATGGGCGAACCGCTGCCGTGGCGCCAGCAGGACATCGGGCGGGAGGGGCACGCGGTCGAAGCCCGCGTCTACGCCGAGGACCCGGCGCGCGGCTTCCTGCCCACCGGTGGTGACGTGCTGGCCGTCGTCGAACCGGACGGGCCCGGGATCCGCGTCGATTCCGCGCTGCAGGCGGGAAGTCCCGTCGTCTCCGACTACGACCCGATGCTGGCCAAGGTCATCGCTTGGGGGCCGGACCGCGCCGCGGCGCTGCGCCGGTTGGACGCCGCGCTGGCCCGCACCGCGATCCTCGGCGTGCAGACCAACACGGCCTTCCTGCGCCGACTGCTGCAGCACCCGCAGGTGGTGGCCGGGGAACTCGACACCGGTCTGGTCGAGCGGGAACTCGACTCCTTGGTCGACGGCGGCACTCCGGAAGAGGTCTACGTCGCGGCGGCGCTGGACCAGCTGCTGACCACCGAGCCGGCGGGGCCGGTGGTCGACCCGTGGGAGGTGCCCAGCGGTTGGCGGCTGGGGGAACCGGGGTGGAGCGTGTGGCGGTTCTCCGGTGGCGGTGGGGAAGTCCGGGTGCGGGTCCGCGGCCGCGCTCGGGACGCGGAGGTCGTCGTGGAGCTCCCGGACGGCACCGGGACCCCGCAGCCCCGCCGGGCCTCGGCGGTGGCCGACGGGGACGAGCTGACCGTCACCTACCGGGGAAGGACCAGCAGCTACCGGCGCAGCAGGGTGGGGGACACCAGCTGGTTGGCCGCGGACGGTGCGGCGTGGGCCGTCACCGAGCACCGGATGCTGGCCCACCGCAGCGGAGGAGCGCTGCGTTCCGGTGGTGCGGTGACCAGCCCGATGCCGGGCACGGTGCTGCTGGTCGACGTGGAAGCGGGCCAGCAGGTGCGCGCCGGGCAGCGGCTCTTCGTCGTCGAGGCGATGAAGATGGAGCACACCGTCACCGCGCCGGTCGATGGCACCGTCACCGAAATCAATGTCCAAAAAGGACAGTCAGTGGGGCTGGACGAACAACTGGCTGTTGTCACCGCTCGCGAGGAGGCGTAGCAATGGTGGACCACCGGCTCGACGACGACTACGAAGCCCTGCGGCAGAGCGTCCGGGATTTCGCCCGCAAAGAAGTGGCGCCGGTGATCGGTGACTACTACGAGCGCGAGGAATTCCCGTACCCGCTGGTCCGAACCATGGGCGAGATGGGGCTGTTCGGGCTGCCGATTCCGGAGGAGCACGGCGGAATGGGCGGCGACTACTTCGCGCTGTGCCTGGCCCTGGAAGAACTGGCCAGGGTCGACTCCTCGGTGGCGATCACCCTCGAAGCCGGGGTTTCCCTCGGAGCCATGCCGATCCTGCGGTTCGGCAACGAGCAGCAGAAGAAGCAGTGGCTGCCGAAACTGGCTTCCGGCGAAGTGCTCGGCGCGTTCGGGCTCACCGAGCCGGGCGGCGGATCCGACGCGGGCAGCACCCGCACCACCGCGGTGCTCGACGGCGACGAGTGGGTGATCAACGGGTCGAAGGCGTTCATCACCAACTCCGGCACGGACATCACGGGGTTCGTCACCATCACCGCGGTCACCGGCACCAAACCGGACGGGCGGAAGGAGATCTCCACCATCATCGTCCCGTCCGGGACCCCGGGGTTCACCGTCGCGCCGAAGTACTCCAAGGTCGGGTGGAACGCCTCGGACACCCACGAGCTGGCCTTCACCGACTGCCGGGTGCCGGCCGAGAACCTGCTCGGCGAACGCGGCCGGGGGTACGCGCAATTCCTGTCCATCCTGACCGAAGGCCGGGTGGCCATCGCGGCCCTCGCGGTCGGGCTCGCCCAGGGCTGCGTGGACGAGTGCTTGCGCTACGTCGGCGAGCGGGAGGCCTTCGGTCGCAAGATCGGCACCTACCAGGCGCTGCAGTTCAAGATCGCGGACATGGAGGCCCGCGCGCACACCGCCCGGCTGGCCTACTACGACGCGGCCTCCCGGATGCTGCGCGGGGAGGACTACCGGAAGCAGGCCGCGATCGCCAAGCTGGTCTCCTCGAACGCGGCGATGGACAACGCCCGGGACGCGACCCAGATCTTCGGCGGCTACGGCTTCATGAACGAAACCCCTGTGGGCCGGTTCTACCGGGACGCCAAGATCTTGGAGATCGGGGAAGGGACCAGCGAAGTGCAGCGGATGCTGATCGCCCGCGAGCTGGGGCTGGAGACCGACTGACCGGGAGTCGACCCGACTGGCCGGAGCCAGCTGGTGCTGGCCAGTCGGGTCACCGCGGGAACCGCTCGTGCGGAACGGTGATCTCCTCGGTCTGCTCGAGGTCCGGGACGTCGTCCCGCACCGGCGGGATGTTGCTGACGGTGGGAGCCGACATGTCCTGCTCCGGCCACTGCGGTGACTGGTTCTGGGAGTCGTGCTCGGCCAGGTGCTGCAGCACCCAGTCCCGGGCCAGGGCGGCGGGCGAAGTGCCCTGCTTGGCCGCGAGTTCCTTCAACCGCTCGTTCGCCATCAACGGCAGCCGCAGCTGGTAGACCTCGGAGTTCCCGAACCGCCGGCCGGTTCCGGTGCTCTCGACGTCCTCCTCCGGGGTGAGCGCGGCCAAGTAGGAGTCGAGCTCACGGTCCGGTTCGGCTTCTTCCGCCTCGCGTTCCGCGCGCTGGCGGCGACCGATCTTTCCTCGTCCAAGAACCACGGGCCCACGATAACGGTTCTGTTGCGGCCAGAACACGGCTGTGGGGGATTCGTCCGGCCGCTCGCGATCAGCTCACGCCCCGTGAATTGGAGAGCCCCCGCGCCAGGGGGAGGAGCGCGGGGGCTGGAGGGGATCTCCACAGATGCTGACCGGGGGTATGTCAGCGCCCTGATTGTGGCACGTCCGAGTGGTTCAAGGGGAGCCCTGGAAGCAAATGGGCTTGAGCTGTGCGTAGGCGACGATCAGCTTGCTTCAGCCCAGCGGGTGATGCTGTAGCCGGCTTCCTCGACGGCTTCGGCGAGAGCGCTCTGCGGCAGCTCCCGTTCACTGGTGACGGTCACCGCGCCGCTGTCCAGGCTCACCTGCACGTCGGTCACGCCGGGGACGGCGGAGAGCTCTTCGGTGACCGCGTTGACGCAGTGCGAGCAGCTCATTCCGCTGACCGTGAAGCTCTGGGTGGCCATTTCGTTCCTTTCTGGCGGATCGGCTGGACGACTTCCCGGTGCCCACTGTGCCTGGTGTCCATAGTGGAGGAACAGGCGGGGGTGGTGGGGCGGAGATCATCCGAAGTGGATCAGACCCCTCAGTCTGATTACTCTGCGTCGAACTTAAATCACTCTCTGGGGGGCTGCAGGTGCTGTTGGCCTGTGGATAGCCTGCGCCTGAACCCGAGCCGGGGAGGCGTTATGAACGGGTCGCTCGATGTGCGGAAGTTCCTGCGGCAGCAGGAAGATCGGCTTCCGAGGTCTTCGGCTTCGGTGCCCGCCCAGCGCTCCGGTGAGCCGGAGCGGATTTCTGCGGAGCAGGTGTACCGGGCGAGAATGGCGGTGGCCCGGAGCGCGGCGGACGCCGACGACTGCCGACTGCTGCTGGAGATGCTGGGGCTCGTCCCGGACGAGGACGGACAGCTTCCGGTGCGGAGGTGAAGATCGGCAGGCGCGAGCTGCGCACCCCCCGGTGGCGCAGCTCGTGCCGCAACCGGTGGCCGGAAGTTCGTTCCGGCTGCCTTAAAACCTACCGCTTGGTCTTTTTTGTGGCGCGCCGGCCCAGGTAGCTGCGGTGGCGTCGCTCGATCGGGTGGGCGGCGCGGCGCGGGCGGGGTAACTTCCCGTAGCGAAGTTGATCATCCGTTGGTGGGCCGCTCCGCTCGATGCGGTGGCGGTCGCCTGCCAAAAATCCGGAGCCATGACATGCCGCAGCAGCGCCGGGCGCAGCTGACCCGTCGCGCCATTCTGATCGCTGCCGCCGAGGAGTTCGACCGAGTCGGCTACGACGCCACCTCGCTGAACGCCATTCTTCGGCGTGGTGGCATCACCAAGGGCGCCTTCTACTTCCACTTCTCCTCGAAGGAGGACGTCGCCGAGGCCCTGGCCCGGCTGTACCGGCGGTACCGGCTGGACGTGTGGCACCGCTGGGCGCGCCGAGGGCTGGATCCGCTGTCCACGGCTGTCGGGTTGACCGCGGAGATCGCTTCGGTCATCGAACGCGATGTGGTGCTGCGGGCCGGCATGGTCCGGGAGTACCGGCAGGCGGGGCAGAAGATCTCCCCGCTGCTGCTGGAGCTGCTGCGGAAGGCGGCGGAGAAGGGGGCGCTGCGGCCCGGGCTGGATCCGGATGCGGCCGCCCGGGTGCTGCACGCGGCCCTGCTGGGTCTCGGGGCCAGCGGCGGGGGCAACCTCGCCGGGCGGATGGCCGAGGTGTGGCGGGTGCTGCTCTCCGGCGTCGCCGGGGACGAGTGGCTGCGCCGCCACGGTCAGAACCTGGCGAATCTGAGTCGTGGATCACAAAAATCGACAGGCGTCCGATAAGTCTGTTTTGTAGAGTTCTGGCAATGGCGAGGCGCGCTCCGCGTGCTTCTCCGAGAGCGCTGGGGCGGAAGAGAAACGGCTGGTCAATGCTGGTTTTCGAGGTGGCCCGAGAGGTCGGGAAGCGGGCGGGCGGCGGTAAACCCACCCCCCCTGTTTCAGGCCGCGCAGGCCATGTCGTAAGCTTTCATTGCTCCCAACGGGGCGCCCTCGAAAAAGGGTAAGCCGGTTGGGGACAAGGCCGGAAACGGCCAAGCCCCCATCGTCTAGCGGCCTAGGACGCCGCCCTTTCAAGGCGGTAGCGCGGGTTCAAATCCCGTTGGGGGTACGAGACAACTTAATATGGCAATCATGGCCCAGTGGCGCAGTTGGTTAGCGCGCCGCCCTGTCACGGCGGAGGTCGCGGGTTCGAGTCCCGTCTGGGTCGCCAAGCGAGTCGGCACGATGCCGGATCCAACGGCCAGGTAGCTCAGTTGGTACGAGCGTCCGCCTGAAAAGCGGAAGGTCGGCGGTTCGACCCCGCCCCTGGCCACCAAGAGCGGAGACCTGCGAAGCAGCCCCTGTCACAACAGACAGGGGCTGCTTCGCATTGATGGGACCCCGGTGAGCTGCGCCACCGGGGTGAACCCGTCCCGCAAGTCCGAGCGTCCGCAGCAGCAGGTAGGGCTCGACCGGTCAGCGCGCTGCACCGGCCGCCCGGTGCTGTTGGCGAGCCCACGCCCTCCCGGGCGCTCCGTCGAGCCGCCCCCCTGCGGCCTCGTCGAGCGACGCGTTCGCGAGAAGCACGTGCGGGGCACCACGTCGCTGCGAGCACGGCCGCGATCGGACCACGACCACTGGGGGCCGGGATTCCGCCCGAGAGGACCGACGACCGGTGCCGGTGCGGTGCGGCGAGTACCTGCGCGTGCCCGCCACCGCCGGTGGCATCCGGGTGTTCGGCGCGGACTACCTCTTCGACCTCGAGAAGAGCCGGATGGGCAATCCGGGGGGGCACCGAGCGCGCGGGGGAGCTACGCCCCGTTCTTCGGCGGCCGGCGGTACTGCGCCGCGTACGGCTACCGGTACGTGATGCCAGGCGCCCACGTCGACGTGCACAAGCCGACCGAGCGCGACGCGTGCGGCGGGGACCGGTCCGCTTCTCCTGCACCGGTCCGGACCGCAGCGTGGAACCCGACCGGTTGGTCTCCGGGGGGTGGTGCGCCAGCAACGCGTGGAGGGGCGCGTCATGACCGGGAACCCGGACGAGGGGGAAGATCGCGCACGGGTCCGGCGATCCGAAGCGCTTCCGCCCCCCAGGAGGCGCACGTGCTGCCGACCGGGTACGTCCAGGGCGCTGTCGTGCGCAACGGCACCCGGTACCTCACCCGCAGAGGTCGGGGAGCCGCGGCTGGTGGATGCGCGAACAACGCTTCCTGCGCGTCCAGCGCGGAGGACCGCGGCGGCAAGTTCGTGCTCGACGGGAAGATCGCGGTCGGGCATCGGGGCGGCAGAGGACCGTTCGAGGACCTGTCCTGCTGCAACAGCGGTGGACGGCTCTGGACGTTGGCCGAACGACCGGGTTGCCGGGCGAGCTGCAGCATTGGACCGCTGAGCTGAACCGCCACCGGTGCTCCGTTCGGGGGCGAGCATTTCGACAACGCGGCCCCTGCCGGAGCACCGGCAGGGGCCGTTGCGCACTGGGCGCGGGTTCCGTCGAAGTCGTGCGTTGGGCTCTTCGGCGGATGCGTTCCTCGTCCTTCTGGAAGAACACCGGATCGCGCTGTTCAGCCCGAGCTGCTGGCCGCGGGCAGCGCCGCCTCCGACCGCTGCTCCTCCGCGTTGGCGGTTTCTCCGGTCGTGGCGCGCAGATCGCGCACCTCGTCGCGGAGTTCTTGCACTTCGGTGAGCAGCTGTTGCACCAGGGCGTGGTGCTTCTCCTTCAACTCCCGCTCGCGGCTGACCTCGTCCTCCATCGCGGACACGGCGACGGCGATGAACAGGTTGAGCACGGTGAAGGTGGTGATGGCGATGTAGCCGATGAAGAAGATCCAGGCCATCGGGACCTCGGCCATGACGGTGCGGGCGACTTCGGACCACGCCTCCCCGGTCATGACCTGGAAGAGGGTGAAGAGGGAATCGCCGAGGTCGCCGAAGTACTCCGGGGCGATGCCGTGGAACAGCTTGGTGGCGATCACGGCGCCCACGTAGAGGATCAGCGCCAGCAGGGCGCCGATGGACGCCATCCCCGGTACGGCGCTCAGCAGCGCGCTGACCACCCGCCGCATGGTGGGGATCATCGAGATCAGCCGCAGCGCCCGCAGGATGCGGAGGGCGCGGAGAACTCCGAAAGCACCGGTCGCGGGGATCAGGGCCAGTCCGATGATGACGGCGTCGAAGCAGTTCCAGGGATCCCGGAAGAACCGCCGCCCGTAGGCGTACAGCTTCACCGCGAGCTCCACGGTGAACACCGCCACCGCGGTGCGATCGACCAGGTGCAGCAGCCAGCCGTACCTGGCCACCAAGGACGGGGCGGTTTCCAGGCCGAGGGTGACCGCGTTGGTGAGGATCACCGCGATGACCAGACGCTGGAAGGCCCGTGTTTCGATCAGTGCGCGAATGCGCTCACGCATGCACAACACAGAACTCCTGACAGGGGCCGCTCGACAATTCAAGATCAACTTATCGAGTTGGTCACGCTACTGTCCTGGTCTGTCACTCACGGCACAGGCTGGTGTGGACCACTTCCGGTGATTTGCCGGAAAATGCGCGGTTCTTCGGGCGCGGCTACCGACCGGTGCGGAGCCGCCCGCCGTCGCAGGAGCTCGAACGGGCAGGCGGAGTGGATCTTCCGAAGGGGATCGCCGCGCGGGGTGGGTGCCCGCCATCCGGGGCGAGGAAGGGGACTTCTCCACCGCTTGGTGGCAGGAAGGTTCCCTTGCTGCTGACGTGGCGGTCCTGTTCGCGCGTGTGCCGGTGGAAAGAAGACACCCCCGCGCTCAACCGGCCTGGGGGGCACCGGGAGCGCAGGGGCATCGAGGTCCACCCCTGGGGGTCAGGTGGACGGCGACAATGGTACTTGGTCGCACACCAAATGTCTCTAGGGGAAGAGATTTTTCCGAAAAAATATTGCACATCCTGCTAGGAGGCGCTAGGCGCCACCGCGGTCAACTGTGGATTCATCTCGTTCGACGGCTCCGCGCCGCGAACCGGTGGTCGAGACCGGGCCTTGTCGGGCGAGGTGTCCGCCGGCACGGCCCCTCGTCGTGCCGGCGGACGTGCCGCAGTGGGCGAACCCCAGCGCCGCAGGGGCAGTGCAGCACCGGGGCCGGGGTTTTCGACCTGGTTCCGGTCAGCGCGAAAGCCACCAGCACACCCAGATCACCCCGATTCCGGTCGGCCGGGCGCAGACGGCCGCACCGGAGATGTGGAGTGCGAGGTACTCACAGAATTCCGCTGGTCGCGAACTTTCGCAGGTTCAATCCGGGAAATCCGGCTGGTCGTAGGACGCTTCGGGCAGCGCGACGCGCGGCTCGGACGTCCGCATCAGCGCCCGTGGCAGGTGCGGCGCTGCGGGACCCGACGGGAGGACCGCCGGGGCGGCTCGGAAAGCAGCGCACCCTTGGCCGCTGGTGGCGGTCAGCGCGGTGAGCGGGGAAGGCGGTTCGGGGAGCGGAGGAAGGTCGTCACCGCGGTGCTCGGTGGTCGGTACCGCCGGCTCCGGCGCTGAGATGTCGACCGGTTCCGCCGGGACCGCGTCCGTCCGCGCGGTCTCCGGCTCGGGAGCCGGGACGTGCTGCTGCGGGTCGACGACCGGGGGTGCGCTGGGTGGCGCAGGTGGTGGAGCGGTGTCCGCGGAAGCCCCCTCGGGGCGAGCTCCTCCAGCACCGGTTCGTCCAGGGTCTGGCGCGTTCAGCAGCGCCACCGCGGCGATGTCCGGCAGGGACGGTTCCGCGGGGAGCAGCCCGGTCGGCTCCAGCAGGGGTTCTTCCGGTTCCAGCAAGCCGACCAGCTCCGGGACCAGTTCGGTCCGCTCCACCGCCGCCACGAGCTCCGGGACGAGGGCGATGTCGTCCAGTTCGTCCGCTGCGAACGCGGCGCTCGCGCCGGCCAGCCAGGACCCGAGCAGCAGGCCACCCGCTATCGCGAGTCGAACAGCCGCCCTGCGTGCGCGGGACCAGCAGCCGCCTTGCGTGGAAGGTTTGGCCACGGTCATCACCGTCCTGCTGAACAGCTGCGTCCACGGTGATCGAGGTCGATCACGAGCTGCGGGCGAGTGGGAGCCCCGGGTAGCGGTCCCGGGCGATCAACTCTAGTGCGCTGCCCCGCTCAGCAGGAAAAATCCACACGAACGGGTGGCTGAACGATCTTCCCGGCGTGTCCGCTATGGACGGAGGGAACGCCGTACACAGTGTTCGGCGTGGACACCGATGAGCAATCGCCGTTCGACGTCGAACAGTTGCGGGACAGCTGGGCGAGGTACGGGCACGACCTGTTGCTGCACGATCCGGCCGGCCCCCAGGAGTGCCTGGTCCGCAGTGGTGAACTGCTGGTGGCGGCGGACCGGCTCGACGCGGTGCTGTCGCGCCTGCGCCGCTGGACCGACAGCGTCGAGGAGCACGACGACCTCCGGTTGGCGCGCGTCCGCTTGCGCCGCGACGAACGCGCCCGGTGCGTGGAAATGGCCTGGGATCCGGGACTTCCCGGGGTGTCGGTCAACCACGTGCACTTCGGTGCACCGGTGATGTACGGCACGCCGGTGATGTGCGGAACCGGCGCGGAGGCCGAAGCGGCGCCGCCGGTCGCCGAACCACCCCGGGAGCAGTGGCACCCACCGGTGACCATCGGAGTGCTGGACACCGGGTGCGATCCCCACCCGTGGTTCTCCGGTCGACCGTGGTTCACCCCGGTGCCGGAAGTCCTCGACGCCGATGACGACTCCGGGCAGGACCGCCAGGCCGGCCACGGCACCTTCGTCAACGGGGTGCTGCTGCAGCACGCTCCCGGCGCCGACATCCGGACCCGACGGGCGCTGTCGTCCTTGGGCTTCACCGACGACCTCGCGGTGGCCGCCGGGCTGCGGTCGCTGCGGCTGGCCTGCGCGGCACGAGGGCGCTCGGTGGACGTGCTGGTGCTCACCGCCGGCTGCTACACGGCCGAGGACACGTGCCCGCAGGTGCTGCAGGACCAGCTGGCCGGTTTCCCGGAGTCGGTGGTCGTGGCGGCGGCCGGCAACCACGCCAGCTCCCGACCGTTCTGGCCCGCGGCGCTGCCCGACGTGGTCGCGGTGGCGGCCACCGGCCCGGACGGCGCGCTGGCCACCTTCTCCAACCGGGGGAGTTGGGTGGACGCGGCCGCTCCCGGGGTGGACGTGGTGAGCAGCTTCGTCCGGTTGACCGCCGGGGGCGGACGTTCCTACGGCTTCGCCCGGTGGAGCGGGACCTCCTTCGCCGCACCCCGGGTGGCCGGCGAGATCGCGCTCGCGCTGAGCACCGGGTCGACGCCGGACGACGCCCGCGACCTCACCTGCAAGCGCTACCCGGTTCGGCGCTGAGCAGCGCGGTCAGCGCTGCCGGGCGGCGCTCGGCGCCCTCCGCATTACCCGATCGGGCGATAACGCGGAGGGAGTGAATCCTTTCGGTCCTCCCGCGTCTCTCATTTCCCGGATGAACCGGAAGGAGCGGACGGGAGGTGCGTTGTCGTGCCCGGCACTGGGGGCGAAGCGAACGCGCTGCTGGTGCGCCAGGCAGCGCAGGGCGACGAGCGGGCGTGGCGGGAACTGGTGGATCGCAACCATTCCCTGGTCTGGGGCGTTTGCCGGGCCTACACCAGCAGCCTCGCCGACGCCGAGGACGTCATGCAGGCCACCTGGCTGCTGCTGGCGGAGAACCTGGAGCGGTTGCGGAACCCGGAGGCCGTGGCGGCGTGGTTGGTCACCACCGCTCGGCGGGAGTCGATCCGGTTGGGCAAGGCCCGCCAGCGGGAGACCCCGGCCGGGATCGCCGCTGCGGTCTTCGACCGGCGATCCCCGGGGGACACCCCGGAGCAGAGAGTGCTCCGGTCGATGCGCAACCACCGGCTGTGGCAGTCGTTCTCCCAGCTGTCCGAGCGCTGCCAGCAGTTGCTGCGGGTGCTGTCGGTGGCGCCTGAAGCCACCTACGCGCAGGTCAGCGAAGCCCTCGGAATACCGCGCGGGTCGATCGGCCCGAAACGCGGGCGGTGCTTGGCCGAGTTGCGCAAGCGGATGCTCGCCGCCGAGGCGTCGGGGGAGGCGGCCTGATGGGTTCGCGTTTTCCGGCCGAGCTGCAGTCCTTGCGGCGGTTCTTCCAACAGCACGACCCCGCTCCGGAGCACACCGTTGCGGCCGCCTACGCCGCGCTGGGCAGGCGGTTCGGCGCTGGTGCCACCGCGCTCGAGCTGGTGGCCGATTCGGCAGCGGACCAATCCCGGGTGCGGTCGACGAGCGGCCCGCAACCGCGGGTGCTGACGTTCGCGATGCCCGGGCGAGTGCTGGAGCTGGGCCTGGTGCCCGGTCGTTCGGGGACGTTCCACGCGTCCGGCATGGTGCTGAACCGAGCTGGCCACACCCCGCCCGACGGGGAGGTCGTGATCCGGCACCCGCGCGGCTCCTGCCGCGGAGACCTGGACGAGTACGGGGTCTTCGAGGTCGACGGCGTGCCCAGGGGGCCGATCAGCGTGGTGCTGCAGTCCCGGTGCTCAGCGCCGGCGGTCACGGATTGGCTGGTCTGTTGAGCACGGCGGTCGCCCCGCCGGCAGGGGAGCTGCGCACAGCCCTGTGGTGGCGGGAACGAGCGAGCTCGGCACCGGAGCGGGCGGTCTCCTGGGCGCAGCAGCGCACCGGTGCTGCGGATCCGCAGCTGCGGGCACTGGCCCGGCACGTCCTCGCGCTGGCCGCGGTGGAGCGGGGAGCGCTCGGCCAGGCCCGGGAGCACGCCCGCGCGGGAGCTGCCGTGGCCGGTGCGGCCGGCCTGACCGCGCTGCGCGCGCAACTGCAGCTGACCCTGGCGTGGATCGAGTTGGACAGCGGGAACACCGCGGCGAGTTGGGAAGTCCTGGAGTCGGCGCAGCAGCGGCTGCCCGCGGCCGAGCGGGGGCGGGCCAGGTGCCTGCGCGGGTTGCTGCGCTGCCAGCGCGGTGAGCACGGTGCAGCGGTCGCCGAGCTGACCGCCGCGCTGCAGCAGCTGGCGGAGAACAGCGATCCGCGGTGGGTGGCGAACGCGCTGCTGGGGCGCGGACTGGCCCACCTGTACCGCGGTGAGCTGGAGGCCGCGGAGGCCGATTTCGCCGTTGCCGAGCGGATGTTCGCCGCAGAAGGATGCGCGGCGCGGGCCGCGGGGTGCCGGCACAACCGGGGCTACGTGGCTTTCCGCAGCGGAGATCTGCCGCGGGCGCTGCGGCTGTTCGACGAGGCGCTAGCAGCTGGGCTGGACGCGGACGCGAACCCGGAAGTGCTGGTGGACCGCGCTCAGGCGTTGGCGGCCGCCGGGCTCGACGAGGAAGCCCGGAGCGCCATGGAGCGCGCGGTCGACCAGTTGGCCGCCAAGGGCCGGGCCGGTCAGCTCGCCGAGGCGGAGCTGGCCCTGGCGAGTTTTCGGCTGCGCGCCGGTGATCCGACCGCTGCCGGCGCAGCTGCGGTGCGGGCCAAGCGGTTGTTCCGCGGCCAGCGCCGGACGGCTTGGGCTGCGTTGGCCGCGGCGGTCGGCTGGCAGGCGAGGTTGCTGGCCGGGCAGCGCAGCCGGCGCGCGTTCGCCGCCGCGCACCGGGCGGCGCGCGCGTGCGCGCGTTTCGGGTGGACCGGGCCGGCCGCTGAGCTGTGGCTCGTCGCGGGCAGATCCGCGCGGCGGGCCGGGGCGCACCGGTGGTCGCGGAAGATGCTCCGATTGGCGGCGGCCTCTCGGAGCGATCCGGCCGCCGCCCCGCAGCAGCGGGCCCTCGGCTGGCTCGCCGCGGCGCTGTTGGCCGAGCAGCAGGGGGATGTGCGGCGGCTGTTCGCCGCGTGCCGCGGTGGGTTGCAGGCGTTGGAACGCCAGGCGGCCGGGATGGCCGCTTTCGAGCTGCGCGTGCAGGCCTACGGGTTGGCCGAGGAGATCGGGGCGGTGGCGGTGGGAGCGGCTTTGCGCACCGGGGACGCGCGGACGGTGCTGCGCTGGGTGGAGCGCTGCCGGGCGAGTGCGCTGCACCGGCGAGCGCTGCAGCCGCCCACCGATCCCGCGCTGCAGGCGGTGCTGGTGCAACTGCGTTCGGCGGTGGTGCACATGCGCAGTTGCGCCCACCCGGGGGCCGCGGTCCGGCGGGTCGCCGAGCTGGAGAACGAAGTGCGGCACCGTTCTCTGCTGGTGGCCGGGAGGACGGCGGGTTTGCGGGGGAGCGCCGGGATCTCCGACGTCATCGCCGAGTTGGGCGGTGCTGTCGGGCTGTCCTTGTTCACCTGCTCCGGCAAGCTCTTCGCTGTGTCCATAGTGGATGGATCGGTGCGGTTGCACCCACTGGGGTCGAAGCAGGTGGCCGAAACCCAGGCCGGGAGGCTGCGGCACTTGCTCGGCAGGCAGGCGGAAACCGCTGCACCGCAAGCCGAGGAAGCGTTCGCCCGGGCTGCTCGACAGGCGGCCGAGCAGCTGCAGCGCCAATTGCTGGCCCCCGTGCTGCGCGAACTGGAACAGGGGCGTCCCCTGGTGGTGGTCCCGGCCGGACGGCTGCACGCGCTGCCCTGGGCGGCCCTGCCGGCGTGCCGGGGGTTGCCGGTGACGGTGAGCCCGTCGCTCTGCTGCTGGCTGCGCGCCGCCGGCGAACACCGGCGCCGACCGCGGAAAGCCGAACCGGTGTGGATCGCCGGACCCGGGCTCGACCACGCCGAACAGGAAGTGCGCGCACTGCACCGCATGTTCGGCGGTCGCCTGCTCGCCGGCGAGACCGCCACCTCGGAGCGAGTGCTGGAGGAGATGGAACGGGCCGCGGTCGCCCACCTCGCCGCCCACGGGAAGTTCCGCGACGACCAACCGCAACTGTCCGGAGTGGAACTGGCCGACGGTCCGCTCTACGCCTACGACCTCGAACGACTGCCGCAGGCGCCGGCGACCGTGGTGCTGTCGGCGTGCGAGGTCGGGCGGTCGGCGGTCCGCAGCGGCGAGCAGCTCAGCGGCCTGACTACCACCTTGCTCAACCGCGGCACCGCAACAGTGGTCGCCAGCGTGGTGCCGGTGCCGGACGAGCGCACCGCCGACCTCATGCTGTCGCTGCACCGGTCCTTGCAAGCCGGTGCTTCGCCCGCGGCCGCGTTGGCGTCGGCGCAGGCGGAGCACGGAGAAGCCGGTTTCGTGTGCCTCGGCTACGGAGGCGACCGGTGAGCGGAGCGACCGGAAGGCCCGGTCACTTCAGCTTGCGCAGGCGGCGGATGCCCTCTTCCAGCACCTCGTCCTTCTTGCAGTAGGCGAACCGCACCAGGTGCCGGGCGGCGTCCGGGTCGTCGCAGAACACCTGCACCGGGATCGCGGCGACGCCGACGCGCTCCGGGAGGGAACGGCACAGCTCCGCCCCGTCGGTGAACCCGAGCGGGCGCACGTCGGCGCACACGAAGTAGGTGCCTTCGCTGGGGAGCACGTCGAAACCCGCTTCGCCCAGTCCTTCGGCGAGCAGGTCCCGCTTGCGCTGCAGGTCCTGGCGCAGTCGCTCGACCCAGTCGAGCTCGTTGCGCAGGGCGTGGGCCACCGCGGGCTGGAACGGGGCACCGCCGACGAAGGTCATGAACTGCTTGGCCGCCCGGACCGCTGCCACCAGCTCGGCGGGCCCGCAGATCCAACCGATCTTCCAGCCGGTCACGCTGAACGTCTTGCCCGCGCTGGAAATCGACAGGGTGCGTTCGGCCATGCCCGGCAGGCCGGCGATGGGGAGGTGCCGGTGCTCGTCGTAGACGAGGTGCTCGTAGACCTCGTCGGTGATGACGAGCACGTCGTTCTCCCGGCAGATCTGGGCGACGGCGGCGAGCTCTTCCTCGTTGAAGACGGTGCCGACCGGGTTGTGCGGGGTGTTCAGCACCAGGGCCCGGGTTTGCGGGCCGACCGCCTTCCGCAAGGCCTCGATGTCCAGGGAGAACCGGTTGTTCGCGTCGTAGCGGAGCGGAACGCTCCGGTGCACCCCGCCGGCCATCGCCACCGCCACCGGGTAGGAGTCGTAGTAGGGCTCGATGAGCACGACCTCCTCGCCCGGCTCCACCAGGGCGAGGACGGCGGCGGTGAGCGCCTCGGTGGCGCCGACGGTGACCAGCACCTCGGTGTCCGGGTCGTATTCCAGCTGGTAGCGGGTGCGCTTGTGGTCGACGATGGCCTGCCGCAGTGCTGGCTCACCGAGTCCGGGCGAGTACTGGTTCACCCCGTTGGCGATCGCTTCGCGGGCGACGCGGAGCATCCCTTCCGGACCGTCGGTGTCCGGGAAGCCCTGCCCCAGGTTGACCGCACCGGTCTTCCGGGCCAGTTCGGTGATTTCCGCGAAGATGGTCGAGGTGAACGGGCGCAGCCGGGTGGTTAGAGCTGGAGTACGCACGTTTGGGCAGCGTAGTTGATGGGGGCTGCGGAGGGCAGCTGTCCGATGGCGCCCCCTGGGCGCACCCCGCGCAGGCACAATCGAGCTGTGCAGCCGACATCGGTACCCGACAGCGACAAGCGCCGCGGTCTGCGGCGGATGAAAGCCGTGGCCGGGGGGTTCCTCCTGGTCGCAACGGTGGTGTACTTGCTGACCCGCTGGCAGGAAGCAGCCGGTGCCGGCGCATGGGTGGGCTACGTGCGGGCCGCCGCCGAAGCCGGGATGGTCGGTGCCCTGGCCGACTGGTTCGCGGTGACCGCTCTCTTCCGGCGGCCGTTGGGGCTGCCGATCCCGCACACCGCGATCATCCCGAACCGCAAGGACGCCTTGGGGCGCAGCCTGGGTGATTTCGTCGGCGACAACTTCCTGTCCGAAGAGGTGGTCCGGGACAAGCTGCGGCGGGCGGAGATCAGTGCCCGGCTGGGCAGCTGGCTGGCCCGACCGGAGAACGCGGAGCGGGTCACCGCGGAGCTGGCGGCCGCGACCCGCGGCGCGGTGCAGGTGCTGCGGGACGAGGACGTCCAGGAGGTCATCGAGAACGCGGTGATCCGCCGGGTGCTCGCCCACGAGTGGGGGCCGCCGCTGGGGCGCATCCTAGGGCAGGTGTTCGCCGACGGTTCGCACCACCGGCTGGTCGATCTGATCTGCGACCGCGCCTACGACTGGGTGCGGGACAACCACGAAACGGTGCTGCGGGTGGTCAGCCAGCGCGCCCCGTCGTGGTCCCCGAGGTTCTTCGACTCCCTCGTCGCCGACAAGGTGTACACGGAGGTGCTGTCGTTCGCCTGGGCGGTGAAGACCGATCCGGAGCACCAGATGCGCAAGGCGGTGGACCGCTTCTTGGTGGACTTCGCGCAGGACCTGCAGTCCGATCCGCAGACCATCGCCAAGGCCGAGCAGATCAAGCACCAGGTGCTGGCCCACCCCGAGGTGCAGAACGTGCTGTCGTCGGCGTGGGGCACGGCGAAGAAGCTCCTGCTGGACGCGGCCGAAGACCCGTCCAGCGAGCTGCGGGTCCGGGTGCGGGACGGGCTCAGCTCCTTGGGCCAGCGGTTGGTCGAGGAGCCGGAGCTGCGGGCGAAGGTGGAGTCCTGGTTGGAAGGCGCTGTGGTGTACGTGGTCTCCAACTACCGCTCCGAGCTGACCACCTTGATCACTGACACGATCGAGCGGTGGGACGCCGAGGAGACCTCCCGCAAGATCGAGTTGCAGGTGGGGCGGGACCTGCAGTTCATCCGCATCAACGGCACCGTGGTCGGTGCGCTGGCCGGCCTGGTGATCCACACGATCGGCCAGGCGCTGTTCTGAGCGCTCCCGGGGTGGCCGCGTTCGCCACCGGGGCGAGCGGTTGCTCCGGACGGGTTCGGCGTCCGGCGTGCGCGCCGCGGCAGGGGTACTTTTCCGCTGTCGGTGCTGGAGAGGTCCCTTTGCCCGGAGGAGTGCGCGTGGCGCTCGAGTTGTGCGCGATCGCTTTCGACTGCCCGGATCCCCGGGCGTTGGCGGAGTTCTACGGCCGGTTGCTCGGTTGGGAGATCGACGAGGACGCCTCCGACGACCGGTGGGTGGAGTTGGCCGACCCCGGTGGTGGGGCGCCGCTGGCGTTCCAGCGGGCTGAGCGGTACCGGCGGCCCACGTGGCCGGACGAGGAGGTGCCGCAGCAGGTGCACGTCGACATCGCGGTGGAAAGCCTGCAGGAGGGGCACGAGCTGGCCATCGCGGCCGGGGCGGAGCAGCTGCCGCAGCCACCGGACCGCGCCGGGGCGAACTTCCGGGTCTACGCCGATCCGGCCGGGCACCCGTTCTGCGTGGTCGCCACCGGCGCTCCCACGAACGAGTGAGTGCAAGCAGTGTGCTTGCTATAGTTAGCACTTCTCGTTACCGTGGAGATTGACCGGAAGGTGAGTGCCGATGGGGCGTGTGGACGAAACCGTCAACCAGGCGGTCAGCGACCTCGGCAGCTACATCCGGGCTCAACGCAAGAACGCCCAGATCTCCTTGCGGCAGCTGGCCAAGTTGGCCGGCGTGTCGAACCCGTACCTGAGCCAGGTCGAGCGCGGCCTGCGCAAGCCGAGCGCGGAAATCCTGCAGCAGATAGCCAAAGCGCTGCAGATCTCCGCAGAAGCGCTGTACGCGCAGGCGGGCTTCCTGGAACGCCGCCAAGCGGGTCCGGTGGTGGACGCCATCCACGCCGACCCGGACCTGACCGAACGGCAGAAGCAGGTGCTGCTCGACATCTACTCCGCTTTCCGGCGGGAGAACACCGCTGCCGCCGAAGAAGCCCCCGCTCGATCCGAGGAGTGATCTCCATGCCGGCGACCACGGACAAGAAGACCAACACCAACGACCGCAACCAGTTCTTCGGGGAAGCGGCCGAACTCGCCCGCACCCCGCTGCTCGCCGCCATCGGTGCCGGCGACCTCGCGGCCCGCGCGGTCGTGGAGAGCCTCACCAAGCTCCGGGAGCAGGTCAACGAGCGCACCGAGGCGGCCCGCACGGACCTGCCCCGCGACTTCGGTCAGCTGCGGGAGCGGTTGGACCCGGCCGAACTGCGCAAGCGCGTGGACTCCTACGCCGAGTCGGCCCGCCAGCTGATCGACTACCTGGCCGGGCGCGGCGAGGAAACCCTGCAGCGCCTGCAGAGCCAGCCGCAGGTCAAGAAGGTGTGGGAGCAGGTCGAGAGCGCCCAGGACAGGCTGGAGGAGACCGTCTCCGACGCCCGCGGCATAGCCGACGACGTGCTCGGCAAGGTCAGCCGCCAGTTCGGCGCCAAGGGCGAGGACGGAGCCGAGGCCGGTGGGCCGGAGGCGGCCGGGACCGGTGCGGCGAAGACCGCGTCCGCAAGCGGGGCGGAGCGCTCCAGCGCTGCCCGCACGACGAAGAGCGGCAAGAACGGCACCAAGCGCGGTGCTCGCAGCAAGAGCGGCGAGAACTGAGAGCTCCCGGGAGGGGTGCCCGCGGCCGAGTTGACCACGTAGGGTGGACATCGTGGAGCTGGCGAATTGGATCCTGCTGATCCTGTGGGCTGCGGGCATCCCGGTGGGGCTTTTCGCGTTCGTGCACGCCGCCTTGCAGCGCGCTGATGCCTTCACCGCGGTCGACAAGCTGACCAAACCGGCTTGGCTCGGCATCACCGGGGTGGCCGCCGTGGTGCTGATCGTGGCCTGGCGCGGGCCGTTCACGCTCATCTGGATCGCTGCCCTGGTGGCCTCGCTGGTCTACATCGTGGACGTGCGCCCCAAGGTCAAGGAGATCCAAGGAAGGTCCTGGTAGTGGGGGCGCAGTGGAAGGCGCTCGGACGGGGCGAGCCGGTCACCGCCGTGGTGCCCGGCCTGGCGGCCACCGAGGGCGAAGCGCGCATCCCCGCCGCAGGACTGCCCGGTACCCGGGCCGTGCTGACCCTGCCGGGGCACGGCCGGGCACCCGATCCCGAACCGGAGTACTGGGACTACCGCAACATCGCCGCCGACGTGCTGGCCGTCGCCGATGAAGTGGGCGCAACCCGGGCGATCGGGGTTTCCCTCGGGGCCGGCGCGCTCACCCGCCTGGCGGCGCAGCAGCCGAACCGGTTCGACCGGCTGGTCCTGATGCTCCCCGCGGTGCTGGACGAGCCGAGGGAGAGCAGCTCGGCCACCGCGCTGCAGCAGCTGTCCCAGGCCGTGGAGGCCGGGGACGAGGAGCGGCTGCGCCAGCTCGTCGCGGCCGATCTCCCGGCCGGTGCTCGGCTCGGCGACTACGTCGAACAGCGGACCGCAGCGCTGCTGCGGCTGGCCCCCGCCCTGCGTCGGCTGCCCGCCCAGCGGGTGGTGGAGGACGCCGGGGTGCTGGCCGAGGTGGCTTCGGAGGTGCTGGTCATCGGCGCGGTCGACGATCCGCTGCACCCGGCGGAAGTGGCCAAGCAAGTGGCGGCCGCGTTCCGCAGCGCCCACCTGGAGGTCCTGCCGAGCAAGGCACCGCTGATCACCCACCGCCGTGAGGTCCGGCAACTGCTCGTCGACTTCTTGGCGTGAGCCCCTGAGCGGCGCCACTCGCGGTGTTTGTATCGTCACAGCATGAGCGTTGACTGGGCACAGGCTGCTGGATCACTTCAGGTGAGCGCCGCTGTCGAGCGCCTGGAACTGCTCGCCGAGCCGGTGGCGGCCGCGGTTCGGGAACTGGCCGATGAGCGCATCGGTGTCGCCGAGATCGACCCCGAACTGGCCGACACCGCGAAGTTCTGCGAGCACTACGGCGCCCCTCCCGAGCTGACCGCGAACTGCGTGGTGGTCTCGGGCAAGCGCGCCGGCGAGCTGCGCTACGCGGCGTGCGTGGTGCTGTCCACCACCCGGGTTGACGTCAACAAGACCGTCAAGCGGCGGCTGGACGTGCGCAAGGCGTCCTTCGCGCCGATGGACGACGCCGTGGCCCTCACCGGCATGGAGTACGGCGGCATCACCCCGTTCGGCCTGCCGGAGGGCTGGCCGGTGCTGCTGGACCCGGCGGTGGTGAAAGCTCCCGCCCTGGTCGTGGGCAGCGGTTTGCGGCGCAGCAAGGTCGTGACCCCGGGGGAGCTGCTGCAGCAGCTGCCCGGCGCCGAAGTGCTCGACGGGCTCGGCGTCTGACCCGTCAGAACACCACCGTGCGCCGTCCGTAGACCAGCACGCGGTCCTCCAGGTGGGCCCGCAGACCACGGGCGAGCACGATCTTCTCGATGTCCCGCCCCTTGCGGATCATGCTCTCCACCGTGTCGGTGTGGTCCACCCGGATGACGTCCTGCTCGATGATCGGGCCGGCGTCCAGCTCGGCGGTGACGTAGTGGCAGGTGGCGCCGACCAGCTTGACGCCGCGCTCGTACGCCTGGTGGTAGGGCCGGGCCCCGGCGAAGGACGGCAGGAAGCTGTGGTGGATGTTGATCGCCCGGCCTTCCCACGCTTCGCACAGCTCCGGCGGCAGGATCTGCATGAACCGGGCCAGCACGATGGCGTGCGGGGAGTGCTCGTCCACCAGCTGCTGGACGGTCTTGAACGCCGTGGCCTTGCCCTCGGCGTTCGACGGGAACGGCACGTGGTGGAACGGGATGCCGTGCGCCCGGGTTATGGGGCCGAGGTGCTCGTGGTTGCTGATGACCGCCCGCAGGTCCACGTCGAGCTCCCCGGAGGCGATCCGGCCCAGCAGGTCGTGCAGGCAGTGCCCCTCCTTGGAGGCCAGGATCACGACGCGGCGGCGTTCCCCGGTGTCGGTGACCTGCCACCTGGTTTGCTCGCCCAGCTCAGCGGCCACCGCGGCGAACCGGCGGCGGAGTTCGTCCACGCCGAACGGCAGGGAGTCGGCGCGCACTTCCTGGCGGGTGAAGAACCAGCCGGTCTGCGGGTCGGTGTGGTAGCCGGCTTCGACGATCCAACCGCCGTGCTCGGCGACGAAGGAGGAGATCCGGGCGACGATGCCGGTGCGGTCGGGGCAGCCGAGGCTGATGACGAATCGGTGTTCGGGGACGGTCACGACGCCCATTCTCCCAGGTGACTCTGGGTATGCAGGGGGAGACGAAGGATTACCGCCGGGGGTCGACCGCGGACCAGTCGACGGTCACCTCGCCCGCTCGCCAGCGGCGCCGGTGGTCGCGCACCGGCCAGCCCATCGCGGCGAACAGCTCGACCGCTCGGGTCCAGCGGGCGCGCGGCCCGAACGGGGTCAGCGGTGCTGCTTTCGCCCAGCAGACGTCCAGGTCGCGCAGCAGTTGGTGGACGCGTTCCCCGGGCACGTTGCGGTGGATGAGGGTCTTCGGCAGCCGCTCGGCCAGGTCGGAGGGCTGGTCGAGGTGGGCCGGCTGGCAGGCCAGGGTGAGGGTCAGCGGACCGCTGCGGTCCAGGGTCACCCAGCAGCAGCGGCGGCCGATCTCGTCGCAGGTCCCCTCCACCAGGTGGCCTTCCGGGGACAGCCGCGCGCACAGCTCCTCCCAGGCCTTCCAGGCCTCGAGCTCGCTGTACTGGCGCAGCACGTTGAACGCCCGGACCAGCACCGGCCCGGGGAAGTCCCCGTTGTCCGCGGAGAACCCGGCCAGTTCGAACCCGCCCAGGTGAAATTCCAGCGCGGGCGGGTCGGCGACCCGCTGCCCCGCGGCCACCCGTTCGAGGTCGATCTCCAGGCCGACGACCCGCACGTCGGGTCGGACGGCGCGCAGGCGAGCGGCCAGTTCCAGGGTGGTGACCGGGGAGGCGCCGTAGCCGAGGTCCACGACCACCGGCTGTTCGGCGGTGCGGATGGCTTTGTGCATCCACGGGGTCCCGGTGATCCAGCGGTCCACTCGGCGCAGTCGGTTGGGGTTGGTGGTGCCCCTGGTCGGGTTGCCGACGGGCCGGCTGCCGCGTGATGTTCGGCTCATTTGCGCGCGGCGAGCCATTCCTCGGTGAACCGCTCTTCGGCGAGCAGCAGCTGTTCGACCTGGTTGGCCACCAGTTCTTCGAGCTTCCCGCCCACGAACGGAAGGTTCACGTCGACCTTCGCCGAGAACACCAGCTCGCTGGTCGAGGAGTCGGTGGGGGTGGTCAGGTCGCGCAGCCACATCGAGCCGGTGATGCTGCAGGGCGCACCGGCGATCTCGGCGGCGACTTCCCCGGTGTAGTGGTTCTCGTCGGCCTGCCGCCAGCTCTCGCTGCGGTCGACGACCAGGTCGCCGGCCACCACGGAGCGGGCCAGGGCGGGCAGGGATTCGCTGCGTATGCCGTGGCGCAGCTGGTAGTGGACGCCGTCGTCGGTGGTTTCGTGCTGCACCAGCTCCGCGCGCGAGCCTCCGAGCGCGTGCAGTCGTTCCGTGAGGTAATCGACATCGACCAGTGCCTCGTGGACTGCGGCTGCAGGCCACCCGGAAGTGCTGCGGTGCTCGATGCGGCGTGTCATGGTGCGGAGGTTACCTTTGGCAATCGTGAACCCCTCCACCTCCGGTGCTGAACAGGCCCGTCGCGAGAACCCGCGGCCGGGCGAACCGACCAGCCAGCGCGTTCCGCTGGCCAACCACACCACGCTGCGACTGGGCGGCCCGCCGGCCGAGCTGGTGGTCGCCGAACGCCCCGAGGAGATCGCCGACGCGGTCCGGGCCGCGGACGCCGCCGGGAAGCGGCTGCTGGTGCTGGGCGGCGGGTCCAACGTGGTGATCGGTGACGCCGGCTTCGACGGCCTGGTGGTGCGGATCGCCACGCGGGGGTGCAGCTACGACAGCATCAGCGACGGGCGCGTCCAGCTCACCGTCGAGGCCGGTGAGGACTGGGACGACGTGGTCGCCGACACGGTGCGCAAGGGCTTGGGCGGGCTGGAGTGCCTGTCCGGCATTCCCGGGCTCACCGGGGCGACTCCGGTGCAGAACGTGGGTGCCTACGGGGTCGAGGTGGCCGAGCGGTTGGTCTCGGTGGACCTGCTGGACCGCCGCAGCGGTCAGGTGCGCACGGTGCCGGCCGAGGACTTGGGGCTGGCCTACCGCAGCAGCGTGCTCAAGCACAACGACGAGGCGGTGGTGCTGCGGGTGCGCTTCCTGCTGCGGGACGACGGTCTTTCCGAGCCGATCAAGTACGCGGAGTTGGCGCGCACGCTGGGGGTCGAGCCCGGGGAGCAGGTGGGCGTCGCGGAGGCGCGGGAGGCCGTGCTCGAACTGCGCCGGGGGAAGGGGATGTTGCTGGACCCGGAGGACCGGGACACCTGGAGCGCCGGCTCGTTCTTCACCAATCCGGTCGTTCCGCCCGACGAGGTCGACGCGGTCCTGGCGAGGATTCGGGAGCGGGTCGGGCCGGAGCAGCGCATTCCGCAGTTCCCGGCGCCGGGCGGCACGAAGCTGTCCGCGGCGTGGTTGATCGAGCGGGCCGGTTTCCCGAAGGGCTACCCGGGGGAGGAAGCTCCCGTCCGTTTGTCCACAAAGCACACTTTGGCGCTCACCAACCGGGGCGGTGCCACGACGGAGGATTTGCTGGCGCTGGCTCGCGAGGTCCGGGACGGGGTGCGCAAGGCGTTCGGCGTTTCGCTCGTGCCGGAACCAGTCTTAGTGGACTGTTCGCTGGAATAGGTGGGCCGACGAACGGCCGTAAGTGTGACTCTTAGTGACTGATCCAGCACCCTGAGTGTTAAATGGTGGAGTGGAGGGGGCCACCATGCTGAGCATCAGGGAGTTGCGGGACCGGGCAGCGATCCGCCCGGTCAAACGGGCGGTGGAGGATCAGTTGCTGGACCTGCCCGGGGTCACCGCCGTGGACATCGGGGTGAAGCGCCGGGCTGGTCGGTGCACTGGCGAACAGGTCATCGTGGTGTCGGTCGCCAGCAAGAAGCCGTTGCCCGAGCTTTCCCCGGAAGCCCGGGTCCCGGCCACGATATTCGGTATCGGCACCGATGTTATTGAAGAACGCCCGGTGCTGCAGCACATCCACCGCTCCCCGAAAGAGGTGGTCCCCCGGTCGAGGGGGAAGGGAACCGGAACGGTTCGGGGCGGTGGCGGCATTTCCCCGCGCCGCACCGTGCGGATGCGGCCGCCCGCGGTCCCGTTGCCCGGTGGTTACCGGCGGATCGGCACCCTCGGGGTGCTGGTCACCGGGAACGGGGTGCCGATGGGGCTGACCACGTTCGACGTGGCCTGCCTGGACGATGCCTGGTCGGTGGGGGACCAGATGACCGACCCGGAAGCCGGTCGGGTGTGCGCCGGTCTGGCGCGGGCCGCGCTGTCCGCGCGGGTGGACGCCGCGGCGGTCACCATCACCAGCGGGGTGGACACCGCCGCCGAGATAGCCGGCATCGGCCAGGTCACCGGGATGGGCAACGCGCACCCCGGTTGTCGGGTCCGCAAGACCGGGTACGGGACCGGGCTCACCGCCGGGGTGGTGACGTCGGTGGACGCCACGTTGCGGATCGACCACGGGGAAACGCTCGGTGTCCGCGTGCTGCGGGAGCAGATCCGGATCGCTGCGCTCGGCGAATGCTATTGCGGCCCGGGGGATTCCGGTGCCGCGGTGGTCGACGCGGACGGCCGGGTGGTCGGGTTGCACGTGGCCGGGGTCGAGGACGGGAGCACGGGGTTCGCCTGCCCGATCGCCGACGTGCTGGCGGAGCTGGACGCCGAGCTGCTGCTGGTCCCCCGCCGGTTGTCGGTGTAGCCGGGGGTCGCCCGGCCACACCGGTTCGGGGTCACCGGCGGTGCGCCCTGGTGGCGGAGTGCTGGTCGCGCGGCTTGACCTCGATGTAGTCGAGGTTGACGTGGGACGGGCGGGTCACCGCGAAGGCGATGACGTCGGCCACGTCGTCACCGGTCAGCGGGGTGAGCCCGGCGTAGACCTGGGCGGCGCGTTCCTTGTCGCCGTTGAACCGGACTTCGGAGAACTCGGTTTCCACCAGTCCGGGGGCCACTTCGGTGAAGCGCACCGGTTCGCCGAGGTGTTCCCCGCGCAGCGTCCGGTGCAGGGCGCCTTCGGCGTGCTTGGCCGAGGTGTAGCCGGCGCCGTTGTCGTAGATCTCCTTCGCCGCGACGGAGGTCACGGTCACCACGTGCCCGTCGCCGGACTCGATCAGCTTCGGCAGCAGCGCTTTGGTCAGCCGCAGGGTGCCGAGCACGTTGGTCTCCCACATCCAGCGCCAGTCGTCCTCGTCGGCGTCGACGATCTTGGCCAGTCCTTTGGCGCCGCCGGCGTTGTTGACCAGCACGTGGCACTGCGGGATCTGCTCGACGAACGCGGCGACCGAGTCGGCGTCGGTGACGTCCAGGCGCAGGGCGGTGCCGCCGATCTCGTCCGCGATCTTCTGCAGCCGCTCCACGCGGCGAGCGCCCAGGATCACGTTGAAGCCTTCCGCGGCCAGGCGACGCGCGGTCGCTTCGCCGATTCCGGAGCTGGCGCCGGTGATGACTGCTGTGCGGCCTGACGAGTTGCTCACGAATCGTTCCTCTCGGCGGGCTCTTCGGTTGTGGACGAGTGCACGGCCGGGGTGGCCGTCGGGCGCCATCCTTCGCAGACCAGGTGTGTCGTAGCAAGGGATGTGGGTAACCGGAAAGGTGTGAGTGCGACCACCCGGTGTGCATTTGTTCCATTTGCCCGGTTCACTGCTCTGTAGAGGGGGGTGCGGGCGCCACCGCACCAGCCCGGCCGAACGCCACAACTGGGGGGTGGTCTGGTGTTTGGGAAGCCGGGGATCAAAGCACGTTTGAGCGTGTTGACCGGGCTGTTGGTCGTGGCGGTGGTCGCCGGCGGCTGCAGCGCCACTCGAGCGGAGAACACCGAAGTTCCGCGCACCGCCGCAGTGGCCGTCGAACCCGGGGACGGAGCCGTGGACGTCGCTCCGGCCAGTCCCATCAGGGCCACGGTCAAGCACGGCTCCTTCCGCGAAATCGCGCTGTTCGACGCCAACGGAGCACCGGTTCCGGGAGAGCTCTCCCCGGACGGTTCGGTGTGGCAGCCCACCGTTCCGCTGAGCTTCGGGGCCACCTACAGCTGGCACGGGCACGCGATCGGGCAGGACGGTCGGCCGGTCGAGGTGCGCGGGACTTTCCGCACCGCGCAGCCGGAACAAGAGGTGTCGGCCACCATCACCCCGCAGGACGGGGACGAGGTCGGCATCGCCATGCCGATCCGGATTTCCTTCGACCAACCGGTGAAGGACAAAGCCGCTGTCGAGCGGGCGCTCTCGGTGGAGACCTCAGTTCCGGTGGAAGGTTCCTGGGGTTGGCTGTCGGACACCCAGGTGGACTGGCGCCCCAAGGAGTACTGGCCGCCGCACACGCACGTGAAGGTGACCGGGGAGCTGTACGGGTTGCCCTACGGTGACGGCGCTTTCGGCGCCGAGGACATCAGCACCGAGTTCGACATCGGGCGCGCCCAGATCGTCAAAGCCGATCCGAACACGCACCGGCTGGTCGTGGAGCGGGACGGGCAGCAGGTCGCCGACTACCCGGCCAGCTACGGCGCGGAGTACGACCCGGGCCGGCACACTCCGAACGGGACGTTCATCGTGATGTCGAAGAGCCCGGTGGAGCGGATGACCAGCGAGGAGTACGGCTACGACGTCTACAAGACCTGGGCGGTCCGGTTCTCCAACCACGGCGAGTACATCCACGAGAACGAGGAGAACTCCTGGGCCCTGGGCGAGGTCAACAACTCGCACGGGTGCATCAACCTCAGCGCCGCCGATGCCAAGGAGTTCTTCGAGAGCGCGCTGATCGGTGACCCGGTCGAGGTGACCGGTTCCGGATCGGACATGGAACCCGGTTACGACGTCTACGACTGGCTGCTCAGCTGGGAGGAGTGGCAGGAGCTGTCCGCTCTGTGATCGGCGGGCGACCCGCCGTGGCCGCGGTCGAGCAGGATGTGACGAATCCCACCGCAGCGCCGTTGAGTGCGTTTCTGCCAGGTTGCCGGACGGTAGCGTCGGACGGTGGCCTCGGCACCGGCCTGCGGCGCGCAGCTGGCGGGAATGTTTTCGTGGCGCCGGATGTCGAGGTGGACGGCACTCGAAGAGCTCGGGATGCCGAAACCTTGCGATGGGCAGCCAATGACATCCACAACGTTACGTCTTCGGCCGCGGCGGGTCGCCGTCCTTTCGCTGCACACCTCTCCCCTGGAGCAGCCCGGCACCGGTGATGCCGGGGGCATGAACGTCTACATTGCGCAGACCGCGAGGCGGTTGGCCGAGCACGGCACCGAGGTCGAGATCTTCACCAGGGCCACGTCGTCGGAAATCCCGCCGGTTGTCGAGCTGGCGCCCGGGGTGCTCGTCCGCCACGTGGTGGCCGGTCCGTTCGAAGGGCTGGACAAGAACGACCTGCCGGCGCAGTTGTGCGCGTTCGCGGCCGGCACCTTGCGGGTGGAGGCCCGGCACGAACCCGGTTACTTCGACGTCGTGCACTCCCACTACTGGTTGTCCGGCCAGGTGGGCTGGTTGGCGCGGGAGCGCTGGGGAGTTCCGCTGGTGCACACCGCGCACACGCTGGCGAAGGTGAAGAACGCCGCGCTGGCCGAAGGGGATGCTCCGGAGCCGCGGGTCCGGGTGATCGGCGAGGAGCAGGTGGTGGCCGAGGCGGACCGCCTGGTGGCCAACACCGACTTCGAAGCCGCTGATCTCATCGAGCTCTACGACGCGGATCCGACTGCGGTGGCCACCATTCCGCCCGGTGTCGACCTTCGCCGCTTCACCCCCGGGGACCGGGACGCCGCCCGGGCCGCGCTGCAGTTGCCGCAAGACGCCGTGGTGCTGGCCTTCGTGGGGCGGATCCAACCGCTCAAAGCCCCGGACGTGCTGCTGCGGGCGACCGCGGAACTGCTCGGTCGGCATCCCGAGCTGCGGGAGCGGCTGGTGGTGCTGGTGGTGGGCGGTCCTTCCGGCAGCGGCCTGGAACGTCCCCGCGCTCTGCAGGAATTGGCCCAACAGCTCGGCATCGTCGATGTGGTGCGGTTCCTGCCCCCGCAGCCGGCGGAGGAACTGGCCCAGGTCTACCGGGCGGCCGACGTGGTGACGGTGCCCAGCCACAACGAGTCGTTCGGCCTGGTCGCGCTGGAAGCGCAGGCGTGCGGAACTCCGGTGGTGGCCGCCGCGGTCGGCGGGCTCCCGGTGGCGGTTTCGGACGGGGTTTCCGGATTGCTGGTGCCGGGGCACGGCGCCGGGCAGTGGGCCGATGCGCTGTCCTCGGTGGTCCGCGATCCCGCTTACCGGGACAAACTGGCGTCCGGGGCCACCGGTCACGCCGCTCGATTCTCCTGGGAGCGCACCACCGAGGCGCTGCTGGAAACTTATGCGGAAGCGAAGATGGCGTTCCACGCGCGGTTGCAGGCCCAGGAGGTAACGGCATGAGCGCAGCCCAGGTGATCGAGTCCACACTGGAGTCGAACGGGCTGGAGTACCGGAACAAGGGGGAGGGTCGGTACTTCGTCACGCTGCCCGGCAACAAGAAGCTGCAGACCAACTGCTGGTTGATCCTCACCGAGCACGCGCTGCTGCTGGAGGCGTTCGTCTGCCGGCAGCCGGACGAAGCGCACGAAGAGGTCTACCGTTACCTGCTGCAGCGGAACGCCAAGCTCTATGGCGTTCATTACACGTTGGACCGCAACGGCGACATCTACCTGGTCGGCCGGATCGGGCTGCACGCGGTGACGCCCGAGGAGTTGGACCGGCTGCTGGGGCAGGTCTTGGAGGCGGCCGACGGGGACTTCAACACCCTGCTCGAGCTGGGCTTCGCCACGGCCATCCGGCGGGAGTGGGGGTGGCGGGTCTCCCGCGGGGAGAGCCTGGCCAACTTGCAGCCGTTCCGCCAGCTGGTGGAGCGGGACGGTCCGGTGGAGCCGATGGGCGAGTGATCTCCTCCCGGTGTGCACCGGGTGTCCACTCATGCACTCCTTGGAATGAGTGCCGAGTGCCTGTATTGTTACAGCCCCTCATTCGAGGGGGCTGATCGCTGCTTGCTGGGGAACCGCGTGGGGCGGCTCGGGAGAGAGGGGGAGTCGCGAGCTCGAGCCGCCCCACGTAGGGGTCCCGCCTGGCGGGCCGTTGGGCGGGGGAACCCCAGGGCCCGGCGGGGCGCGGTTCGATGGGGGACAAACCGCGCTCACGCTCTTCCTGATCGGGGAGTGCGTGGGAGCCGATCAAGAAGAGGGCGTTGTCAACTTCGCAGAGACTGACGGTCCCCACAAGACCGTCTCATTACTCCGTTCGGGTGATATTTGCAGCAGTATGTAACGCAAAGGAATCGATAGCCTGTCTGTTTGTCTACGAAAGTGATCGTCGACACTTTCCGGTCACAACGCTGCGTTGATCCCATAACCGTCCGGTGACAGGCACAACCAAATCTGCGGGCAGCCGCGCACTGCGCCACGCTGGAGCCACCAGCTGTTCCACAGGACCTGAGGAGCTCCGAGATGGCTGAGCGCAAAGCGAGCACGCACTGGACCGGCGACCTCAAGACCGGCACTGGCAACGTCAACCTCGACTCGTCCGCCAGCGGCCAATTCCCCGTGACGTGGGCGGCGCGGACCGAGGCCCCGGAAGGGCTCACCAGCCCGGAAGAACTCATCGCCGCAGCCCTCTCCTCCTGCTACTGCATGCAGCTGTCCGGGCTGCTCAGCGCCGGCGGAACCCCGCCGAGCAGCATCGACGCCAGCGCCCGAGCGACCTTCGGGCCGCGCGGGGAGGGCTTCGCCATCACCGGGGTGAAGCTCACCGTGCGGGCCGTCGTACCGGGCCTCGACGCGGACGCCTTCCAGCGGACCGCGCAGAAGGCCAAGGAGGTCTGCCCGGTCTCGGTCGCCCTGGGCGGAACCGAGATCACGCTGGACGCGGCGTTGGCCTGACCACCGGCAGGCCGATGGCGGTCCCGGTCGGCGGCTAGCCTGATGGCATGACTGGGACCCTGGTGCTGCTGCGACACGGCGAAAGCACGTGGAACGCCGAGAACCTGTTCACCGGCTGGGTGGACGTGCCCCTCTCGGAGAAGGGGCAGGAGGAGGCCAAGCGCGGCGGGGAGCTGCTGCGCGACGCCGGCGTGCTCCCGGACGTGCTGCACACCTCGCTGCTTCGCCGTGCCATCGCTACCGCCAACATCGCCCTGGACGTCGCCGACCGGCACTGGATTCCGGTCCGGCGGAGCTGGCGGCTCAACGAACGCCACTACGGCGCGCTGCAGGGCAAGAACAAGAAGCAGACGCTGGAGAAGTACGGCGAAGAGCAGTTCATGCTCTACCGGCGCTCCTACGACACGCCGCCGCCGGAGATCGAACCCGGCAGCGAGTACAGCCAGGACGCCGACCCCCGCTACGCCGACATCGAGGTGCCCCGCACCGAGTGCCTCAAGGACGTGGTGGCCCGGCTGCTGCCCTACTGGGAGTCCGACATCGTTCCGGACCTCAAGGCGGGCCGGACGGTGCTGGTCGCCGCGCACGGCAACTCCCTGCGGGCCCTGGTCAAGCACCTGGACCAGATCTCCGACGACGACATCGTCGGAGTGAACATCCCGACCGGGATCCCGCTGCGCTACGACCTCGACGACGACCTCAAGCCGGTCCAGCCCGGCGGCACCTACCTGGACCCGGAGGCCGCTGCCGCAGCCGCCGCCGCGGTCGCCAACCAGGGCCGCTGATCGAATTCGACGGGCGAGTCCGGGAGGCATCGAGCGGTGTCTTCCGGACTTCCGCTCCAACGCCGCGGTGAATCGTGCGCACTGGTGGGGCGAATGGGGTCGGAGCAATCCGGAACCAACAGTTGAACACTGCTGCATGCCCAGGTGAACCAGCAGTGAAAGCTGGCCCCCTTCATGTCACAACTATCACGGAACCCCCTCGTAGACTGGCTTCCACCAGGGGCGTCCTGCTTACGATGCAGGCGTGACCGCGTTGGGCTACACCGCCCTGATCATGGCCGCGCTGCTCATCGGCGTGGCCGGCGGCTTCCTCGCTGCCAACGGCGTTCGCCGCTACCGATTGACCAGAAATTCGGGGCCCACCGTTGCAGAACTGCTACAGCGATATGTGCACACCAGCACCAACGGTGTAGTGCTGTTGAACCGGTTCGGGGACGTGGTGCTGCACAACCCCCGGGCCGCTGAACTCGGCGTCATCCACGAGCAACGGGCCGACGCCCGCGCCCGCAAGGCCGCCGAACAGGCGCTGGAAACCGGCGAGGCGGTCGAGGTCGACCTCTCCGCGCTGGAGCGCTCCGCCCGACCGGGTCGGGCGCCCACCGCGGTGCTCGGCGAAGTCCGGCCGCTCGGGGACGGCTTCACCGTCGTCGACGCCGCCGACGAATCGGAGTCCGTGCGGCTGGAGGCGACCCGCCGGGACTTCGTCGCCAACGTCAGCCACGAGCTGAAGACCCCGGTCGGTGCGCTCGCGCTGCTCGCCGAAGCGGTCTTGGACGCGGCCGAGGACCCGGACGAAGTGCGCCGCTTCGCCAACAAGATCCTGCACGAGTCGACCCGGCTGGGCACCTTGGTGTCGGAGCTGATCGCCCTGTCCCGGTTGCAGGGAGCCGAGCGGTTGCCCGAACTGACCACCGTCGAGGTGGACGACGTGGTCGAGGAAGCGCTCGGTCGCAGCCAGCTCGCCGCCGAGAACGCCGGGATCGAGATCACGGTGGACGAACCGTCCGGCTACCAGGTCGACGGTGATCGCGCCCTGCTGGTCACCGCGTTGAGCAACCTGATCGCCAACGCCATCTCCTACTCCCCGGCGGGCAGCCCGGTGTCCATCAGTCGACAGCTGTCGGGGGACTACGTCGACATCTCGGTCACCGACCGCGGGATCGGCATTCCGCCCGAGTACCACGAACGCGTCTTCGCTTCTTCCGGGTGGACAAGGCGCGTTCCCGGGCCACCGGGGGAACCGGGCTCGGGCTGGCGATCGTCAAGCACGTCGCCGCCAACCACGGCGGCGAAGTCAAGCTGTGGAGCCAGCCGGGAATCGGCTCCACGTTCACGCTCCGGGTGCCTCGGCACGGGGCGGGTGCGGCAGCGGGAGACGAGCAAGCCGCCCCCTCTTCGGCCGCTGCGCCCGGGCGTTCCGAAAGTCCGGACGGGGTCACAGCCGTCGAAACGGGAGGAGTCCGGTGACCAGGGTGCTGATCGTGGAGGACGAGGAGTCCTTCGCCGACCCGCTCGCCTTCCTGCTCCGCAAGGAGGGCTTCACTGCGGCGATCGCCGCGAACGGCCAAGAAGCGTTGGAGGAGTTCGACCGCAACGGCGCGGACATCGTGCTGCTCGACCTGATGCTGCCCGGCATGAGCGGAACCGACGTCTGCAAGCAGCTGCGGCAGCGCTCCGCGGTCCCGGTGATCATGGTGACCGCTCGGGACAGCGAGATCGACAAGGTGGTGGGGCTGGAGCTCGGCGCGGACGACTACGTCACCAAGCCGTACTCGTCCCGCGAACTCGTCGCCCGCATCCGCGCGGTGCTGCGCCGGCGCGGGGAAGCGGAGGACCACCAGCCCCAGGTGCTGGAAGCCGGCCCGGTGCGGATGGACGTGGAGCGGCACGTGGTCACCGTGTCCGGCCAAGAGGTCAACCTTCCGTTGAAGGAATTCGACCTGCTGGAGTACTTGCTGCGCAACGCCGGACGGGTGCTGACCCGGGCGCAGCTGATCGACCGGGTCTGGGGAGCCGACTACGTCGGCGACACCAAGACGCTGGACGTGCACGTCAAGCGGCTGCGGTCGAAGATCGAACCGAATCCCGCCGAGCCGCGGCACCTGATCACTGTCCGTGGTCTTGGTTACAAGTTCGAGGGGTGAATTCCCGCACAGCCAGGCCTGGGCTGATGCGGATTGAAGTCTTGTTCCGACACCGGTCGGGGCCACCTGGCGGCTTTTGCCGCGCGCAGCCGGTAACTTGTCGGTTATGTGCTTAGGCGTGTCCGGCGAGGCAACCGGCTTCCGCCAGGTGGTGCCGGCCGGTGCTCGTGCTGTTGGGCAGCGGTCGGGGAGGCGGCGTCGTCGTGCCGTGCGCCCCGCGGCCCCGGGCGACCGGTTCCTGCCGGTGCGCGATCGCGCTTCCTCGGCACGCGCCGAACGGTCGGCGGCTGTCAGGCCGACGCAGCACCGTGGGGGAGAATGCGGTCGGAGCGTCCTGCAGCGCGCTGTCGAATCGCTGGTGGTGAAGGCCGCGCCGCAGGCATCATCGAACGAGGAACCCGGGGTGCACCGCGCGGCGTTGCCGGTGAGGACGTCCTGGCAGCGCCCGGCTCGCCCCGGTGCAACCGCGGACGTCGCCCTCCGGAGGAGCGCCGGAAGGCAGCCGGAGGTCGCGGACGTACTTGGACCAATTGCTCAGCACGGAGCACGGTGGAAACGATGAGTCGGGACAGCGGGGCCGAACAGCCCACCCAGCGCACCGTGGCGGAGTTGCTCGCCGCGTACGGCGGCAACTCCCAGCGCCCTACCCGGCGGCGCCGCCGGCGAGCTGATGACCCCACCGAAACCGCCCCGCAGGCGATCATCGACCGGGTGCTGTCGGACAGCGGGAAGCTGCGCCCGATCACCGATGAGCAGCCGCCGCCGCACCGGCGCTCCCGGTCGCGGTCCGGCAAGGACGCGCCGCAGCCGGCCCAACCCGCTCAACCTGCCGGAGAAAACCCGGCCCAGCCCGAACCACCGGCCGGGCAGGGGCCGGCCGCTCCGGAGCGGCCCAGCGCACCGCCGCCCGCCTCGGAGCAGGGGCCGACCAGCTACTGGACGCAGCGGTTCGCAGCCGGAGGCCGCTCGGAGACCCCCGAAGTGCCGCCGGAGACCGCGGCGGAAGCCACCGTGCAGCAGCCACCGGTGGCGGTTCCGCAGTCCCCGCCGCCGGCCGCCGCGGAACCGCGTCCGGTCGAGGGGGTCACCGAGCAGCTGCCCAAGGTCACCGAGCAGCCGGTCGACGAGGCGGGCACCGAGGTGCTGGACCTGCCCACCACCACCGCGGCCGAGCAGGAGGAGCAGCGGGACCAGGCGGGCTACGACGACTCCGGGTACGGGACCGATGACCCCTACGGCGAGGCCGGTGACGACTACGGCGACGACCTGTCCGACGACGTCGACGACGACTACGACCCCGAGTTGCCCGCCGGCCTGGACGCCGAGTACGACCCGGAGGAGGAGAAGGAGAAGCCCCGGTCCCCGGCCAAGGAGTGGGGAATCCTCATCGCGCAAGGCGCAGCCGGGCTGCTCGGCGGCGGCGCGGTGTTCTTCGCCTTCCAGTGGCTGTGGGTGTTGAACTCGATCGCCGCGCTCGTCGCGGCGCTGGTGGTCACCGGTGCCCTGGTGCTGATCGCCCGCAAGGTGCTGCGCACCGACGACCTGCAGACGATCCTGCTGGCAGTGCTGGTGGGGCTGGCCTGCACCGTTTCCCCGGTGGCACTGCTGCTGCTCAACTAGCCTCGAGCGGCGGCTGCCGGGGGTTTGCACGCAGCGTCAACCGGTGCTTACTCGCACCGGTCGTGCCGCTGATACCATCGCCTGGCTTGGCACGCTGTGTACTCGCCAGCAGGACTACCGCAGTAAGCAGGACATGACAGCGCACCAACTCCCCGAACTCCACGAGACGGTCCCCGGGCGCATTCCGGTCGGGTTGTCCAGCGCGTCGGTCTGGCCCCAACCCGCTCGAGCGGCGTTCGAAATGGCCGCCGACCTCGGTTTCGACGGGGTCGAGGTGATGGTGTGGGCGGACCCGGTCAGCCAGGACGTGGGCGCCCTGCGCCGGTTGTCCGAGCGCTACGGGGTCCCGGTGCTGTCGGTGCACGCGCCGTGCCTGCTGATCACCCAGCGGGTCTGGTCCGCCGACCCGGAGGAGCGGCTCCGGCGTTCGGTGGTGGCGGCCAGCGAACTCGGCGCCTCCACGGTGGTGGTGCACCCGCCGTTCCGCTGGCAGCGCCGGTACGCCGAGCGGTTCGGGGAGCTCGTCGCCGAGCTGGAGGAAACCAGCGGGATAGCCGTCGCGGTGGAGAACATGTACCCGCTGCGGCCGCCGAACTCGCTGAGCAGACTGCACAACGGCCGCTTCAACGGCCTGTCCGCGTTCACCCCCTCGCCGGACCCCACCGAGGTGGGCTACCGGAACTACACGCTGGACCTCTCGCACGCCGCGGCCGCGCACATGGACGTCATAGAGCTGTTCAAGCGGATGAAGGACCAGCTCGCGCACGTCCACTTCGCCGACGGGACCGGTGCCGCCCGGGACGAGCACCTCGTCCCCGGGCAGGGCAGCCAGCCGTGCGCCGAGCTGTGCGAGGCGCTGGCCGCGGAGGACTACCGGGGAGCGGTGGTCCTGGAGGTGAACACCCGCAAGGCGCGCACCGTGCAGGAGCGCATGGCGCTGCTGGCCGAGTCGCTGTTGTTCACCCGCCGGCACCTGGAGCCGCTGCCCCGCGGATAGGCTTCCCGGGGACTGATCAACTTCCCGTTTTGTGGTACTTAGAATTGGTGACCATGTGCCAGGTGCGCGGACTTTCCGCCACAGGATTGACACGACCGGTGGGCGTTACGTGAACGATGTGGTGGAGCCATTCCAGGCGGCGACTGCGGTCCGCTCGCTGGGGGATGGGACCTTCGTGACAAATCTGCACCCCGCTTGGGCGGTGGGCGAGCGACCGCACGGCGGGTACCTGCTGGCGGTGCTGGCGCAGGCCACCACTGAACTGACCGGCTTGGACCCGCTGGCGGTGAGCGCCCAGTTCCTGCGCCCACCCCGGGTGGGGCCGGTGCTGATCCGCACCGAGGTGGTCAAGACCGGGCGGACCGCGACCGTCGTCCGCGCCGCGCTGGAGCAGCGCGGCCAGGTGTGCGTGGACACCACCACGACCCTCGGCAAGCCGTCGGTGGACGAGGTCGCCTGGCTGGACGTGCCGGACATGCCGGCCACCCCGCCCAGCGACGCCATCGACCTCGGCGGCGGGGACGCGCGCAAGCTCTTCGCCCTCGCCGAGGTCTGCGACGTGCGCCTGGACCCCGAGCAGGCCGCGTTCCTCAACGGCGAGCGGGGGGAGCCCCGCCTGCGGCTGTGGGCGAAGCCGCGCGGCGGCCAGCCGGACCTGCTGTTCTCCCTCGTCGCCGGGGACATCACCGTGCCGGTCACCTACAACCTCGGGCACTACGGCTGGACCCCGACGGTGCAGCTCACCGCGCTGCTGCGGGCCGTGCCGTCCGACGGTTGGCTGCGCGTGGTCGCGGAGTCCAAGTTCGTGCAGGGCACCTGGTTCGACGAGGACGCCACGGTGGTGGACTCGGCGGGCCGGATCGTGTGCCAGGCCAGGCAGCTGGCGCTGATCCCGAAGACTTCCTGAGCGGTGCCGGGCGGGCCTGCGCGACCCGCCCGGCAAGCCGGTCATTCCACCCGGAGCACGTCCAGCTCACCGTCGGCGTGCTGCTTGCGCAGCACCTTCTTGTCGAACTTGCCGACGCTGGTCTTCGGCACTTCCGGGATGAAGGTCCAGTACTCCGGGAGCTGCCACTTGGCGAGCTTGTCCCGCAGGAACTCCCGCAGCTCCACGGCCTCGACCTGCTGGCCCTCCTTGAGCACCACGGCCGCCAGCGGGCGTTCCGACCACTTCTCGTCCGGGATCCCGATCACCGCGGCTTCCGCGACGGCGGGGTGGGCCATCACCGCGTTCTCCAGCTCGACCGAGGAGATCCACTCGCCGCCGGACTTGATGACGTCCTTGGCCCGGTCGGTCAGCTGCAGGAAGCCGTCCGGCGTGACGTACCCGACGTCACCGGTGCGCAGCCAGCCGTCGTGGAACTTCTCCGGGTCGTCGTCCCCGTAGTAGGCGCCGGTGATCCACGGGCCGCGGACCTCGAGCTCCCCGATGCTTTTGCCGTCCTTGGGCAGCACCTCGCCGTTGTCGCCGACCAAGCGGGACTCCACACCGGCCGGCATCCGGCCCTGGCTGGTGCGGTACGCCCACCGCTCCTCCCCGGTGCTGCCGGCCGGCGGACGGGCCACGCTGCCCAGCGGGGAGGTCTCGGTCATGCCCCAGGCGTGCAGCACGGTGATGCCGAACTTCTCCTCGAACGCCTTCATCAGGGAGGGCGGGCAGGCGGCGCCGCCGACGACGACCTCCTTCAACGAGGAGACGTCGGCCTGGGTGGCTTCCAGCTGCTGCAGCACGCCCTGCCAGATCGTCGGAACCGCGGCGGCCATCGTGGGCTTCTCCGCCTCCATCATCCGCACCAGCGGCTCCGGCTGCAGGAACCGGTCGGGCATGATCATCGACGCGCCGACCATCATCGCCGCGTACGGCAGCCCCCAGGACATGGCGTGGAACATCGGCACCACGGCCAGCGCCCGGTCGCTCTGGGAGAGCCCCATCCCGTCGGTCATACACACCTGCATCGAGTGCAGGTAGATGGAGCGGTGCGAGTACACCACGCCCTTGGGGTTGCCGGTGGTGCCGGACGTGTAGCACATGGCGGCGGCCGCGCGCTCGTCCACCTCGGGCCAGTCGAAGGTGTCCGGTTGGCCGCTCAGCAGTTCCTCGTAGTCGTGCACTTCGATGCCGGCGGGGACGGAGATCGAAGCCGGGTCACCACCGACCACCACGACGTGGCGCACCGTCTTCAGCTCCGGCACCGCTTTCTGCAGCAGCGGCACCAGCGTGGCGTCCACCAGCACCACGTGGTCTTCGGCGTGGTTGGCGATGTAGACCAGCTGCTCCGTGAATAACCGGATGTTGAGCGTGTGCAGCACCGCGCCCATCGCCGGGATCGCGAGGTAGGCCTCCAGGTGCTCGGCGTTGTTCCACATGAACGTCGCCACCCGCTCGTCCCCGGTGACGCCCAGCTGGCGCAGCGCGTTCGCCAGCTGGGCAGACCGCCGGCCGATCTCCGCGTAGCTGCGGCGGCGCGGTTCCCCGCCCGTCCAGGTAATCACTTCGGAGGCGCCGTGCGGGCCAGTGCCGTGCTCCAGAATGCGCCGGATCGACAGCGACCCGTCCTGCATCGTGCTCAACATGGAAGTTGATCTCCTTCGGCCAACGCCAAGATCGCTCGTCTGTGGCAGCTGTCACGTGGTGTGCAACACGGTAGCTGCTCCCGGCCCCTCACGGGAGGCCCTGGCAAAGGGCACTCCCCGTGTTCTGGCACCCTGAGCCCTATGACGACCATCGCCGTACTCGGAGCCGGCAAGATCGGTGAATCCCTGTTGTCCGGGCTGCTGCAGGCGGGCCGCGCGCCGGAGCAGCTCGTGTTCACCGAACGGCGGCCCGAGCGGGCGGCCGAGGTGGCCGACAAGTACGGCTTGACCCAGCTGTCGGTGCCGGACGCGGCGCGGCGGGCCGATGTGCTGGTCATCTCCGTCAAGCCGCAGGACATCGGCGCCCTGCTGGACGAGGTGGCACCGAACCTGCCGGCGGGCAAGCTGGTCGTCTCGATGTGCGCGGGCCTGTCGACGGGGCTCTTCGAGCGCCGGTTACCGGAGGGCACCGCCGTGGTCCGGGTGATGCCGAACACCCCGATGCTGGTGGGCGAGGCGATGAGCGCCATCTCGCCCGGCACGCACGCCACCGACGAGCACCTGGAGCTGGTCGAGGAGCTGCTGGGCAGCGTCGGCCGGGTGGTGCGGGTGCCGGAGGGCCAGCAGGACGCGGTCACCGCGCTGTCCGGGTCCGGCCCGGCCTACTTCTTCTACGTGGTGGAGGCCATGATCGACGCCGGGGTGCTGCTCGGGCTGCCGCGGGAGACGGCCACCGAGCTGGTGGTGCAGTCGGCGACGGGCGCCGCGGCCATGCTGCGGAACGGGCACCCGGTCACGCTCCGGGAGGCCGTCACCTCTCCGGGCGGGACCACGGCCGCGGGGATCCGCCAGTTGGAGAACCACGCGGTGCGCGCAGCGGTGTTCGACGCGGTCGAGGCGGCCCGGGACCGGTCCGTGCAGCTCGGCCGAGCTGATGATTGATTTCGCAGGTCAGCAGGACTTTTTGCGGATCGCACCCACCCCAGCTGTCCCGTTACTCTCGAATTGGCACGTGCGTGAGGTTCCGCCGGGGGAAGTCGGCGGCGCGACACGAGCTGAAGGGGAACGGTGCAGCATGTCTGCCAACTCCGAGCCCGGCCAGTCGGGTCCTCAGGCGATGGGACAGGTGCGGTTCCTCACCGTCGCTGAGGTCGCCAAGCTGATGCGCGTTTCCAAGATGACCGTTTACCGGCTGGTGCACGCCGGTGAACTGCCCGCCGCCCGCGTCGGCCGTTCCTTCCGGGTGGCGGAAAAGGACGTCCACGAGTACCTGGAGAGCTCCTACCACGGCGCTCGCTGAGGACGTCGGGGAATTCCGGCCGGAAGCGGCCGTGGACGCGCTTGCCCCACCGCCCCTGAAGGGCTCAATCGCTGGCCAGGTACGCTATCTGGTCGGTGCCTTGGTGCCCGCTTCGGCGGCTGCACCGGCACGGGAGGACATTACGAACTGCCGTCAACAGCGAAGGAGTCCTTATGGGCTCGGTCATCAAGAAGCGCCGCAAGCGCATGTCCAAGAAGAAGCACCGCAAGCTGCTCCGCAAAACCCGCGTGCAGCGCCGGAAGCTGGGCAAGTGAGCCTTCACCGCCGTCGGCCAGCAGGGTCGGCGGCGGTTGGTCTTTCCGGGCTCAGGACGATCGGATCCGTCACATCGAACGGGTTCGGGTAGCCGCTCGATCGCTTTCCCTTTACGTTCATCCCGGAATCGTGTGCTGCCGGTGATCGACCGTGTTCGCGGTGTTGGTCTGCTCCGGCGGTGCCGACGGGAAACGCGGGGAGATCCATGAGCCCTAACGTCGTGCTGGTGACCGGGGTGAGCCGGTTCCTCGGCGGGCACCTCGCAGCGCGGCTGGCCGCCAACCCGGCGGTGGAGCGGATCATCGGGGTGGACACCGTCCAGCCGCACCGGGACCTGCTGCGCCGGATGGGCCGCACCGAGTTCGTCCGCGCTGACATCCGCAATCCCTTCATCGCCAAGGTGATCGCCGACGCCGAGGTGGACACCGTGGTGCACGCCGCGGTGAACTCGCACGTCGGCCCGCACGGGCAGATCACCATGAAGGAAATGAACGTCATCGGCACCATGCAGCTGCTGGCCGCCTGCCAGAAGGCGCCGAGCATTCGCAAGCTGGTGGTGCGCTCCACGTGCGCGGTCTACGGTTCCAGCTCGCGCGACCCGGCGGTGTTCACCGAGGACATGGAGCCGAAGGGGCTGCCCAGCTCGGGGTACGCCAAGGACGCGGTGGAGATCGAGGGCTACGTGCGCGGTTTCGGCCGCCGCCGGCCCGACGTGGACATCACCACGCTGCGGTTCAGCAACCTGATCGGACCGCAGATCGACGCCATGCTCACCCGGTACTTCTCGCTGCCGGCGGTGCCGACGGTGCTGGGGTTCGACGCCCGGCTGCAGCTGCTGCACTCCGACGACGCGCTGGCGGTGCTGGAGCGCGCCACCCTGGCCGACTTGCCGGGGGTTTACAACGTCGCGGGCGAGGGCGTGCTGATGCTGTCCCAGGCGATCCGGCGGGCCGGGCGGGTGGCCATGCCCCTGCCGCGGTTCGCGGTGTCCCCGCTGGCGAAGTTCTTCCGCGGGGCCCGGCTGGTCGACTTCTCCCCGGAGCAGCTGCGCTACCTGCACTTCGGCCGGGTGCTGGACACCACCCGGCTGCGCACCCGGTTCGGGATCACCCCGCGGTGGACCACCAAGGACGCCTTCGACGACTTCGTCCGGGGGCGGGGGCTGCGCCCGGTGGTGGCGCCGGAGCAGGTGCGGGCGTTGGAGCGCGGCGCGGTCGAGCTGCTGGCGAAGTTCCGTTGACGGGAGGACCGATGGCCGACGCGCAGGTGATCCCACTGCACCCGCAGGAGGGGGAGGGGGCCGAGCCGCCCTCCTGGACCACCGGGTGCTCGGTCCCCCCGGAGGGCGGCGAGTCCTGGGCGGAGAGCTTGGCCGACGTGCTGGCCTTCGCGCGTCGCCGGGTCCTGGGGGACTACCAGGTCGACGAGTTCGGCTTCGACGTCGAGCTCAACGACCAGGTGTTCCTCCCGCTGCTGCGACCCTTCTTCGACAAGTGGTTCCGGGTGGAGGCGACCGGGCTGGACAACGTGCCGGCCGAGGGCGGCGCGCTGGTGGTCGCCAACCACTCCGGGACGCTGCCCTGGGACGCCTTGATGACCGCGGTCGCGCTGCACGACTGCCATCCGGCGCACCGCCACCTGCGGATGCTGGGGGCGGACCTGGTGTTCCGGCTTCCGGTGGTCGGGGCGGTGGCGCGCAAGGCGGGGCACACGCTGGCCTGCAACCCCGACGCCGAGCGGCTGCTCACCGGCGGCGAGCTGGTGGGGGTGTGGCCGGAGGGCTTCAAGGGCATCGGCAAGCCGTTCAAGGACCGGTACAAGCTGCAGCGGTTCGGCCGGGGCGGGTTCGTGTCGGCCGCGCTGCGCACCGGGGTACCGATCGTGCCCTGCTCGATCGTGGGTGCTGAGGAGATCTACCCCAAGGTGGGGGACATCAAGCCGCTGGCGCGGCTGCTCGGCCTGCCGTACTTCCCGGTGACCCCGCTGTTCCCGTGGCTGGGGCCGCTGGGCGCCGTTCCGCTGCCGACGAAGTGGTACATCGAGTTCGGCGAGCCGGTGGAGACGGCGCGGTACTCGCCGGGGGCCGCGGACGACCCGATGCTGGTGTTCAACCTCAGCGACCAGATCAGGGAAACCATCCAGCACACGATCTACCGGCTGCTGTCCCAGCGGGAGAACGTGTTCCTCGGCTGAGTCAGGAGCGGTCCCGGCGCCGGTAGGCGAGCCCGGCGGCGACCGCGCCGGCGATGGCGCTGGCTCCCAGCATCGAGTTCAAGCCGATCCGGGCCGCTTTGCGGCCGGTGCGGAAGTCGCGGATCTCCCAGCCCCGGCTGCGGGCGATCTCGCGCAGCTGCGGGTCCGGGTTCACCGCCACCGCGGTGCCCACCACCGACAGCATCGGGAGGTCGTTGGCGGAGTCCGAGTAGGCGGTGCACCGCCGCAGGTCCAGGCCTTCGCTGGCGGCCAGGGCGCGCACCGCGTGCGCTTTGGCCCGCCCGTGCAGCAGCTCGCCGACCAGCCGCCCGGTGTAGACGCCGTCGGAGTTCTCCGCGACGGTGCCGAGCGCACCGGTCAGGCCCAGTCGGCGGGCGATGATCTGGGCGAGCTCCACCGGGGTGGCGGTGACCAGCCACACGCGCTGCCCGGCTTCCAGGTGCATCTGGGCGAGGGCCCGGGTGCCTTCCCAGATCCGGTCGGCCATCAGTTCGTCGTAGATCTCCTCGCCGAGCTCGACCAGCTCGGAGACCTTGCGGCCGGCCACGAACGACAGCGCCTGCTCGCGGCTGGCCTGCATGACTTCGGGGTTCTCGGTGCCGCCGATCCGGAACTTCAGCTGCTGCCAGGCGAACCCGGCCAGGTCGGTCGCGGTGAAGAACTTCCGCGCGGCCATTCCACGGGCGAAGTGGAACAGCGACGCGCCCATCATCATCGTGTTGTCGACGTCGAAGAACGCGGCAGCGGTGAGGTCTACGGAGGTGGTGTCCTGGTCACCGGTCGTCGGGACCGCGGCGACAGCAGCTTCGGCGGAAGCTCGGCCAGCGAGCTTGGCGCTGTCCAACTGGCGGGTTCGCGGCGAATCGGTGGATGTGGGCAGCCGGTCCTGGTGTGCGTCCTCGGCTGGGCCATGACGTGTCGGCACCGCCGCGCCTCCCCGGGGTACTCCGGTCTGCTGTCTCGTCCTCGGAACCAGGCGTAGTTGAACCTGGCCGGTCAGTAGGGTTCTAGCTTAGGAGCTCTTCCGGCAGCTGTTGACCGGGTGGCTCCAGTTGTAACCGTCCCGATCGGGTCACGAAATCCGCTCGCTCCCCGGCATCTGCTCAATCGTTCCACCCGGCCGGGGAGTTACCGGATGTCCTTGGGCAGCAGCTGGGCCAGTCGGCGGACGGCCCGGTGCTGGAGGGCTTTGACGGCTCCTTCGTTGCGCCGCATGATCGTGGCGGTCTCGGTCACCGATCTGCCCTGCAGGAACCGCAGCTTGATGCACTCCCGTTGATCGGGGTTGAGCTCGCGGATGCAGCGCAGCAGTTCCCGCTGGGTCGCTTCGCTCAGCACCCGGTGCTCGGGGCCGTGCTGCTGGGCGTTGTTCAGGTGCACGGTGGCCGGGTCGGCGATGGGGACCTCCAGCCGGTTCCGGCTGGACTTGATGTGGTCGAGGATGAGGTTCTTGGCGATGGTGATGAACCAGGCCGCCACGTCCCGCCCCTGGTAGCTGATGGAGGCGATCCGGCGCAGCGCGCGCAGGAAGGTTTCGCTGGTGATGTCCTCGGCCAGGCAGTGGTCGCTCACCCGCAGCAGCACGTAGCGGTACACGACCTGGGCGTATTCGGCGTAGAGCCAGCCGAAGGCCTCGCTGTCCCCGCGTTGCGCGGCGCTCACCTGGGCCCAGGAGTCCTGGGGGTGCGGGACGGCCGCGGTCGCTGCGGTGCTCGGGGCGGTCCGGGGGGCGGGGGGCTCGAGAGTTTGCGGACGACTCATATCTCCGACCTCCAGCCGTTGTGGCGACGGACGGCCGCGGGGTTGGGGAGGCGTCGCGACCGAGCCGTTAACGCCGTGGGGCATGGCGTTGGAGCAGCAGCATACGTGTTGTTACTGGGAAGTAGGTAGAGCTTAAGAGTGACATTTCAACTACGTTGAGTAATTGCAGGCTGGTGCGTCGGAGTGATTTTCCGCACGGGTTAACTCGTGTGAGCGGCCAATTTCACAGCGGGTGGCGGCCATAAATTTCTTACTCGGAGTAGCTTGGATGAGGGCGAGAACTGCGGCTTCTGGAGGCTGGAATGGGCCAGGTCACGGTGCTGACCCGCCGGGACTGCCACGCGTGCGAGCAAGCGGTGGCCGACGTGCGCCGGATCTGCGGCGAGCTCGGCGCCACCTGGGAGGCCCAGGACGTGGACTCCGACCCGGAGTTGCAGGCCGAGTACGGTGATCGGGTTCCGGTGATCTTGGTCGACGGCGCGGAACACGGCTACTGGCGGGTTGAGGAGGAGCGACTGCGGCGCGCCCTCGCCGGCTGATCGACCGGCCGGCGGCGAGCGGGAAAAAGTGCCCCAGGCCACGCGTTTTGGCACGTCGGGGGGCAATCGGCAATGATGTCTGGCGAAGTGCAGTGAGTGCGGCGCACAGCGGACCCGCGACTTTGTGCGTGTATTCACAAGTGGTTACGGTGTTAACGGTCGTACTACCCGGTTCCGGGGAATCAGGTGCTGAGTCGGCCGGAGCGGCTTGGCGCGGTCAACGCCCGCAGCTGGGCAGCGCGTCCGGGCTCGACCGGGCGGTTGCGACCACGTGGACGCCGTAGCGACTTCCAGCTGGGCTACGGCACGAGTGCAGGCAGGGCAAGGGAGACCAAGCGTGACGGCCGACGGAGGGGACATGCGGGACGGCCACGGGGGGACTGAGGCCGATTCCCGGCTCGAATCCAAGCAGTCCCCGGCTGTCGAGGTACCGCCAGCGCGCGAGCGGGCGCGGGCCATTCCCGAAGCGGCGGTGGCCCGGTTGGCGGTGTACCTGCGGGTGCTGTCCGGGCTGCGGGAGCAGGAGGTCAGCACCGTTTCCAGCGAGGAGCTGGCCAACGCGGCGGGCGTGAACTCCGCCAAGCTCCGCAAGGACCTGTCCTACATCGGTTCCTACGGGACGCGCGGGGTCGGCTACGAGGTCGAGGTGCTGATCGGGCAGATCGAGCGCACCCTCGGCCTGACCCGCAAGCACAGCGTCGCGGTGGTCGGCATCGGCAACCTGGGGCACGCGCTGGCCAACTACGCCGGGTTCCCCAGCCGCGGGTTCCCGGTGGTCGCCCTGTTCGACCTCGACCCGGACCTGATCGGAGTGCCGGTCGGCGGCATCCCGGTGAACCACGTCGACGACATCGTCCGGGTTTGCGCGGAGCGGGAGGTCACCATCGGTGTCATCGCCACCCCGGCCCAAGGCGCCCAGGACGTCTGCGACCGCCTGGTCGCCGGCGGGGTGCAGTGCATCTTGAACTTCGCGCCGGTCGTCCTCCAGGTCCCGGAGAACGTCGAGGTGCGCAAGGTCGACCTGGCGGTGGAAATGCAGATCTTGTCGTTCCACGTGGCGCGCCGGCAGCAGGAGAGCTCGGAGAAGGACGAGCAGCCCGAATCGTCCGCAGCCGCCGATGTCGGGCCGCCAGAGGCCGGTGGCCAGGTACCAGACGAGATCGACTCCGTGGATGGGATGGTGGTTCGGCCGTGAACCTGCTCACCGTCGGGATTTCGCACCACAGCGCTCCGGTGCGGGTGCTGGAGCAAGTTGCGATCGGCGCCGACGACCTGGCCAAGATCCTCCGGGAGCTGCTGGACAACGAGCAGATCGGAGAAGCTTTCGTGCTCTCCACCTGCAACCGGGTGGAGGTGTACGCGGTCGCGGAGACCTTCCACGGGGGGTTGGACGAGGTCATCCGGGTGTTGGCCCGGCACGCCGGTGCCGAGGTCGGCGACCTGTCCGACCACTTCTACGTCTACTACGCCGGCGCGGCGGTCGAGCACCTGTTCTCGGTGGCGGCCGGGCTGGACTCGATGGTCGTCGGCGAAGCGCAGATCCTCGGCCAGATCCGCCAGTCCTACCAGGAAGCCACCGAAGTCGGGACCGTCGGCAAGACGCTGCACGAACTGGCCCAGCAGGCGCTGCGCGTCGGCAAGCGGGTGCACGCCGAGACCGACATCGACAACGAGGGCGCCTCGGTGGTCTCCGAAGCGCTGTCCGACGCCGACGCGGTCCTCGGCGGGCTGGCCGGCCGGAAGGCCCTGCTGGTCGGCGCCGGTTCGATGGGCGGCCTGGCCGCCGCCCAGCTCAAGCGGGCCGGCATCGGCGAAGTCGTGGTGGCCAACCGCACCGAGGCCAACGGGCAGCGGCTGGCCGAGTCGGTGCGGGCGGACGGCGTCCCGGCCCGCACCGTGCCGCTGAGCGAACTGCACTCCGCCATCGCCGCCGCTGACCTGGTGGTCTCCTGCACCGGGGCAGTGGGCGCGGTGGTGACCGAGGAGGACGTGGCCGCTGCGCTGACCACCCGGGACGAGCGCCCGCTGGTGTTCTGCGACCTCGGCCTGCCGCGTGACGTCGCGCCGGAGGTCGCGCAGCTCCCCGGGGTCACCGTGGTGGACCTGGCGAGCCTGCAGCAGCGGCTGTCGGAGGCCCGCAACGGCAACGAGTCCGAGCGGGCCGAGCGCATCGTTGCCGAAGAGCTGCGCAACTACCTGGCCGCCCAGCGCTCCGCGGAGGTCACCCCGACCGTCACCGCGCTGCGCAAGCGGGCTGCCGAAGTGGTCGACAAGGAGTTGCTGCGGCTGGACTCCCGGCTCCCCGAGCTGGACTCCGACGTGCGCAACGAACTGGTCCGTACCGTCCGGCGAGTGGTGGACAAACTGCTGCACACGCCCACGGTTCGGGTCAAGCAGCTGGCGTCGGTGCCAGGTGGCGCCAGCTACGCCAATGCCCTTCGGGAACTCTTCGAGCTCGATCAGCAGAGCACAGCGGTGCTGGGCACCCCGCACGCGGAAGAACCCGGCGGGGGCCAGAAGACCCAGGCGTCCCGCGCGCAGCTGTGCGATCGGGCAGAACAGGACGGTGAGGACCGTTGAACAAGACCCTCCGCATCGGCACCAGGGGGAGCGCGCTGGCGATGGCGCAGACCGCCTGGGTCGCCGAAGCGTTAGAGAAGGCTGGCCACCCGACCGAGCTGGTGCCTGTCACCACTCCGGGCGACCAGTCTTCGGCTCCGATCTCGGAGATCGGGGTTGGCGTGTTCACCTCCGCGCTGCGCGAGGCGCTCATCGCCGGGGAGGTGGACGTCGCCGTCCACTCCTTCAAGGATTTGCCGACCGAGCCGGACCCCCGGTTGTCGTTGGCGGCCGTCCCGGTGCGGGAGGACCCGCGGGACGCGCTGTGCGCCCGGGACGGTCTGACGCTCGACGAACTGCCTCCGGGCTCCGTTGTGGGCACCGGTTCGCCGCGCCGCATCTCCCAGCTGAAGGCCCTCGGCCGGGGGCTGGAGGTGCGCGGTATTCGCGGCAACATTGACACCCGCCTGCGCAAGGTGACCGACGGCGAGCTGGATGCCGTCGTGCTCGCCCGCGCCGGGCTGGCCCGAGTGGGCCGGCTTGAGGTGATCACTGAAACGCTCGATCCACAAGTCATGCTGTCGGCCCCTGCCCAGGGTGCGCTGGCAGTGGAGTGCCGCGTCGACGATGTGGACACCGAGCACCTTCTCCAGTCCGTTTTGGACGACGAGGCCAGCCGCGTCGCGGTCACCGCAGAGCGGGCCATGTTGGCCGCGCTCGAAGCGGGTTGTTCGGCGCCGGTCGGCGCGCTGGCCGAAGTGACCGAGGAACCCCGGGCAGATGGCCGCGTGGAGAAGCGGCTGTTCGTGCGCGGAGTGGTCGCGGCCGACGACGACCAGTTGGTGCGCGCCTCTGTCACTGGTGAGACGACCGCAGCTGAGCAGCTGGGCCGGGAGCTGGCAGCCCGGCTGCTTGAAGCCAGGGCCGCGCTGGTCAGCGGCCCCGGGCAGTAGTTGATGGGGAGTGCCCTGATGACCCGAGCAGGTAAGACTCCCGGACGAATTGCTTTCGTGGGCTCCGGTCCCGGTGATGCCGGGCTGCTCACCGTCCGGGGGCGGGACGTGATCACCAGTGCTTCGCTGCTGGTGACCGACCCGGATGTTCCCGCCGACATCGTCGGCCTCGCCGCGGACGGCGCCGAAGTGCGCCCCGCCGTCGGCGAGCCGGCCGACGTCGCCAAAGACCTGGCCAACGAAGCAGCGACCGGCAGATCGGTCGTCCGGCTGGTGGCCGGTGACCCGCTGACCGCCGAAGCGGTGATCCGCGAGGTCCAGGAGGTCGCCAAGGCCGGTGCCACCTTCGACGTCGTTCCCGGTGTCACGGCCGGTGCGGCGGTGCCCTCCTACGCGGGCATCGCGCTGGGGCCGGTGCACACCGAGGTCGACGTCAAGAACGACGTGGACTGGGCCGGCTTGGCCGCCGTGCCCGGGCCGCTGGTCCTGCACACCACCGGCAGCCACCTGGCCGAGGCCGCCTCGGCGCTGACCGAGCACGGCAGGGCGCCGCAGACCCCGGTGGCGGTGACCGCTTCCGGGACCACGGTGCAGCAGCGCACCATCGAGACCACCCTCGCTTCGCTGGCCGCGGACGCCGGCGAGCTGCAGGGGCAGCTCGTGGTGACGATCGGCGACGTGATCGCCGACCGCGCCAAGCTCTCGTGGTGGGAATCCCGCGCCCTGTACGGCTGGAAGGTGCTGGTGCCCCGCACCAAGGACCAGGCCGGGGTGATGACCGATCGGCTGTGGTCGCACGGTGCGGTGTCGCACGAGGTCCCCACGATCTCGGTGGAACCCCCGCGCAGCCCGGCGCAGATGGAGCGCGCGGTGAAGGGCCTGGTGGACGGCCGCTACCAGTGGGTGGTGTTCACCTCGGCCAACGCGGTTCGCGCCGTGTGGGAGAAGTTCAACGAGTTCGGCCTGGACGCGCGGGCGTTCTCCGGCGTCAAGATCGCTTGCGTCGGGGAGGCCACCGCGGAGAAGGTCCGCTCCTTCGGCATCACGCCGGAGCTGCTGCCGTCCGGCCAGCAGTCCAGCGAGGGCCTGCTGCAGGACTTCCCGCCGTACGACGACGTGCTCGACCCGGTCAACCGGGTGCTGCTGCCGCGCGCGGACATCGCCACCGAGACGCTGTCCGCCGGGCTGCAGGAGCGCGGCTGGGAAGTGGACGACGTCACCGCCTACCGGACCGTGCGCGCCGCGCCGCCGCCGGCCGAGACCCGCGAGATGATCAAGACCGGTGGGTTCGACGCGGTGTGCTTCACCTCCTCCTCCACGGTTCGCAACCTGGTGGGCATCGCCGGCAAGCCGCACGCCCGCACGCTGGTGGCTTGCATCGGCCCGAAGACCGCCGAAACCGCGCGGGAGTTCGGTCTGCGCGTCGACGTGCAGCCGGAGAACCCGCGGGTGGAGGAACTGGTGGACTGCCTCGCCGCCCACGCGGCGAAGCTCCGCGCGGAGGGCGCCCTCCCGCCGCCGCGCAAGGCCAAGCGGACCCGCCGCAGCTGACCGTCCCGGCCGGGTGGCACGCGCCACCCGGCCGGTGCCGGATTCTGGTCCCTGAACTTCCCCGGATTTCCACAGAGGAGTTGCCATGTTCCCGTCGGACCGCCCGCGCCGATTGCGCCGCACCCCAGCGCTGCGCCGTCTGGTCTCCGAAACCTCCGTGGAACCGCGGCACCTGGTGCTGCCGATGTTCGTCCGGGAAGGCGCCACCGAACCCGTCGAGATCTCCTCGATGCCGGGGGTCGTCCAGCACACCCGCGACTCGCTGCGGAAAGCGGCGGTGGAAGCGGTGGAAGCCGGTGTCGGTGGCCTGATGCTGTTCGGGGTGCCGGAGAAGCACGACCCGATGGGGTCGGGAGCGGTGGACCCGGAGGGGATCCTCAACGTGGCGCTGCGCGATCTGGCCTCGGAGGTCGGTGACGCGACGGTGCTGATGGCCGACCTGTGCCTGGACGAGTTCACCGACCACGGCCACTGCGGGGTGCTCGCCGAGAACGGCACCGTGGACAACGACCGCACCCTGCAGATCTACGGGGAGATGGCGGTGGCGCAGGCGCAGTCCGGTGCGCACGTGGTCGCCCCCAGCGGCATGATGGACGGCCAGGTCGGCGTGATCCGCGAATCGCTCGACGCCACCGGCTTCGCGGACACCTCCATCCTGGCCTACTCGGCGAAGTACGCCTCGGCCTTCTACGGCCCGTTCCGGGAGGCGGTGGACTCCCAGCTCAAGGGGGACCGCGCCACCTACCAGCAGGACCCGGCCAACGCCCGGGAGGCGATCCGGGAGACCGAGCTGGACCTCGCCGAAGGCGCCGACATGGTCATGGTCAAACCGGCCATGTCCTACTTGGACGTGCTCAGCGAGGTGGCCTCGATCAGCGACGTGCCGGTGGCCGCCTACCAGGTGTCCGGCGAGTACGCCATGATCGAAGCCGCGGTGGCCAACGGCTGGTTGGAGCGCGAGCGGACCGTGCTGGAATCGCTGACCGCCATCCGGCGGGCCGGGGCGGACATCGTGCTGACCTACTGGGCGGTGCAGGCAGCTCGCTGGTTGCAGGGTGTGAGGCGATGACGCAGGCGAACGGTCGAGCGGACACCTCCGGTGCCGAGGAGAACAAGCCGCAACCACCGCGGTTCCTGCTGATCTCCCGGATGCTGTGGATCGTCGCGGCGCTCGTCAGCGCGCTGCGCACCATCTGGCAGCTGGCCGACCGGGAGGCCCTCATCGACGTCCTGCACAAGGCCCAGCCGGACTTGCCGCAGGACCAGATCGACGCCGCGGCCAACAGCGGAATCCTGTTCGCGCTGCTGCTGCAGGCGCTGATCCTGCTGGTGGTGGTGCGCCTGACCAACCGGTTGCTGCAGGGGCGGAACTGGGTTCGGGTGGTGCTGTCGATCTACGGCGCCGGCTACGTGGTGCTGACCCTGCTGTCGGTGCTCACCCTCGCCGCGCTCGGTTCCGATGCGGTGGAGCAGCTCACCGCGCAACCGCTCACGCTCTCGCAGGTGCTGTTCAGCGTGGTGATCATGCTGCTGGAGGCCGCCGCGGTGGTGCTGTTGTTCCACCCCTCGGTGAACCGCTACTTCCACGCCACCAACCGCCCGCGGTACCAGCTCGGCACCCCCTGGCAGGGGTACTGACCAGGAGGTTTTCCGCTGGCCGGCCCGATGGGGGCTGGCTACTCTGACGAGGTGGCGGAGTCGCATGGGGCCGGGGGCGCGCACCGCCCGGTGCCGGGGGGATCCGGTCGGGCGTCCCGGCCGAGTTCGGTGGAGCTGGCGTTCTGGGCCGGCTTGTTCAGCGTGCTCGTGGGTTTCGCGATCTTCGCGTTCTCGGTGCTGTCCGTGTCGGACGCCGAACTGCGGGCCATGGTGGAGCAGATGCGCACCGCGGACGGGCAGCGCTTCACCTTGGAGCAGATCCGCGCGCTGCGGCAGGTGACCGTGCTGGTGGCGGTGCTGGCGCTGGTGCTCGTCGCCGGGGTGTGGATCGCGCTGCTGCACTTCATGCGCCGGGGGCGCAACTGGGCTCGGGTGGCGGTCACCGTCTTGGGCGCGGTGTGGATCCTGCTGGCCGCGCAGAGCGTCTTCAGCAGCTCCGCGCTCAGCGGAGAAACCCTGCTCGCCGTGGTGCAGGTGCTCTCGGTCGGCGCCACGCTGCTGCTGGTGCACCTGCACTCGTCCAACGAGTACTTCCAGCTCTCCCGACGACGGTGACTTTTCCGGATCTGGTGGACAAGTCGGCGCGAAGATCCATACTGTTTGCGCGTGAGTTCTCCGCAGAATCCCTGGCAGCAGCCCTCGGGCTACCCGCCGCAGGCGGCTGGTGGCACGGGGCCGCACCCCGTCCCGCAGTCCGGACCGCTGCCGCAGGCGCCGAACCCGTACGCCGCTCCGCCCGCGCCGACCCCGCCCCGGGTGCCGCGGCCGAAGACCGTGGAAGCGGCGTTCTGGATCGCGGTGGCGGTGCCGCTGCTGGCCGTGATCTTCAACGTGCTGAGCTTCTTCCTCGCGCAGAAGGCCGTCGACCAGGCCTTCCGCCAGGAGGTGGCCACCGACGAGTACGTCGCCGAGGTGCAGGACGGCTTCTCCCAGTTCGCCCAGGGGCTGGTGTTCGGCGTCTCCATCTTCGTCACCGTGCTCATGCTGATCCTCACCGCGCTGTGGATCTTGTTCGGCTTCAAGATGCGAGCGGGCCGCAACTGGGCGCGCGTGGTGCTGACCATCTTCGCCGCCATCTGGCTGCTCAACGTGATCTCCGGGCTGGCCAGCGGGCTCGGCACCGGGGGGTACGGGTCGCTGGAGGGCGTTGAGATGCCCACCTCGTTCCTCGTGGTGACCGTCCTCGACCAGGCGATCAGCGGTCTTGGCATGATCGCCTTCCTCGTGCTGGTCTACTTGAAGCCCTCCAACTGGTACTTCAACGCGGCGAGGCAGGCATGACCGCAGCGCCGCGACCGCCTCGGCAGCTGGTGCTGGCCGTGGTGCTGTGGTGGATCGTGGCGCTGTTCTTGCTGCTGCAGACGGGGTTGATGTGGGCGGGCCGGGCCGAGCTGCCGCAGCAGGTGCTGGAAAGCGGCCTGGTCGCGCCGGAGGAGGCCACCAGCCGAGCGGAGCGGTTGCTGTGGACCAACACCGCGTTGGCGGTGCTGTTCGCCGCCGCCTACTTCGGTTTCGGTGCGCTGCTGTTCCGCCAGCAGCACTGGGCTCGGATCGCCCTGTCGGTGGTGGCGCTGTGCCACCTGGTGATGGTGCTGGGCACCGGGGCGGTGTTCAGCGTGCAGGCCGTGGTGCTGGTGATCGGGGTGCTGGCCGCGGTGTTCCTGTGGCAGCGCGCCAGCACGGACTGGTTGACCGGGGAGCGATGAGCGAACGAGTCCGGTATGCCGAGCGCGGCAGCAGCTGGTGGCCCCTGTGCTGGGGGCCGCTGTTCGCCGCGCTGGGCGCGCTGGTGGAGATCGGGTCCCCGGGGCCGCGGCACCTGGGGTGGTGGTTGCTCATCGGCGGGGTCTTCACCCTGGCGACCGCGTTGTGGGTGTACGGCCGCCGGCGGTTGTGCTCGGTGCGGCTGACCACCACCACCCTGCGGCAGGGGCGCGAGGAGCTGCCGGTGTCCCGCATCGACGCGGTCAGCGAGGTGGGCACCCCGGTGGGTGCCCGGGTGCTGGGCGGCAGTTGGACGGTGCCCCGGGGAACCACCGCGGTGCCGCTGCGGCTGACCAGCGGTGAGGTGGTGCTGGCCTGGGCCAAGGCCCCCGAGGAGCTGAGCGCCCAGCTGGCCCGGCTGGTGGAGGACCGCTAGTGCTGCCGCGACGTGAGAGCCTGGTCGGGTGACGTTCGTGGAATCGCGTCCGGAGCAGGTACCAGCAGGAGGCGAGCGGTCCGGCGAGCCGGCGACCGCTGCCCGGGGCCCGTTGCTGGCCGGGGTGGAGGTGCTGGCCGCGCTCGGACTGGGGTACGCCGCCCAGCGGTCGTGGGGCAACGGCAGCGTGACCATCCACCTGGGGATTTCCGACGCCGGGCTGGACACCGTCACCCGCTCCTTCGGCAACTGGCTGACGATCGGGATCATGCTGGGCATGCTGTCCGGCCTGCTGCTGGTGGACGCCGGTCGCCGGGTGCTGCAGCTGCGGCAGCGGAGGCAGCGGTACTGACCGGGGTGGTCCGGCGCACGCCGCGCAGCCTGTCACACTGGGGTCGTGACTGCCGAAACTCCTGCTAATCCCGCTTCGAACTCGAAGGATGATCCGGCTCCGCGGTCTCGCGAACTGTTCGACCGCGCCAGGAAGGTCACCCCGGGCGGGGTGAACTCACCGGTTCGCGCGTTCCAGTCGGTCGGTGGGACGCCGCGCTTCATGGTCCGCGGATCGGGGCCGTACCTGTGGGACGCCGACGACAACCGGTACGTCGACCTGGTCTCCTCCTGGGGGCCGATGATCAACGGCCACGCCCATCCCGATGTGGTGCGCGCGGTGCGGGACGCCGCGTCGGGCGGGCTGTCCTTCGGCACCCCCAGCGCCGGGGAGATCGAGCTAGCGCAGGAGATCATCGACCGGGTGGAGCCGGTCGAACAGGTCCGGTTGGTCAACTCCGGGACCGAGGCCACGATGAGCGCGGTGCGGCTGGCCCGTGGTTTCACCGGCCGCCGCAAGATCGTCAAGTTCGCCGGCTGCTACCACGGGCACGTGGACTCGCTGCTGGCCAGCGCCGGCTCCGGGGTGGCCACGCTGGGGCTGCCGACTTCGCCCGGGGTCACCGGGGCGCAGGCCGCGGACACGCTGGTGCTGCCGTACAACGACCTCGAGGCGGTGCGCCAGACCTTCGCCGAGCACGGCTCGGAGATCGCCGCGGTGATCACCGAAGCGGCGGCCGGGAACATGGGCGCGCTCGCGCCGCAGCCCGGGTTCAACGCCGGCCTGCGGGAGATCACCCGGGAGCACGGCGCCCTGCTGATCATGGACGAGGTGCTGACCGGTTTCCGGGTTTCCCGCGCCGGGTGGTACGGCCTGGACGGGGTCGCCGGTGACCTGTACACCTTCGGCAAGGTGATGTCGGGCGGGCTGCCGGCCGCCGCGTTCGGCGGGCGGGCCGAGGTCATGGCCCACCTGGCGCCGTCCGGCCCGGTGTACCAGGCGGGCACGCTCGCCGGGAACCCGGTGGCGGTGGCCGCCGGTCTGGCCAACCTGCGGGCCGCGGACGAGGACGTCTACGCGGCTCTGGACCGCAACGCCGAGCGCTTGGGCGGGATGGTGACCCGGGCGCTGACCGAAGCGGGGGTGGCGCACCAGCTCTCGGTCGCCGGGAACCTGTTCAGCGTGGTGTTCCGGGAGTCCCCGGCGCACAACTACGAGCAGGTGCAGGACCAGCAGGCCTGGCGGTACGGCCCGTTCTTCCACGAGCTGCTCAAGCGCGGGGTGTACCCGCCGCCGAGCGCGTTCGAGTGCTGGTTCGTCAACGCGGCGATGGACGACGAGGCCTTCGAGACGATCGAGGCGGCACTGCCGCACGCGGCTCGGGCCGCCGCCGCGGCGACTCCTCCGGAGCAGGCATGAGTGGACAGAAGACCGTGGTGCACCTGGTTCGACACGGTGAGGTGCACAACCCCGAGGGAATCCTCTACGGACGGCTGCCGGGCTACCGGCTGTCCGACCGGGGGGAGCAGCAAGCGAAGATGGTGGCGGAGTTCCTGGCCGGCCGGGCCATCCGGAAAGTGGTCGCTTCGCCGCTGGAACGGGCCCAGCAGACCGCGGCGCCGATCGCTGCGCTCTGCCAGCTCGAGGTGGACACCGACGAGCGGCTGATCGAGGCGGACAACAAGTTCGAGGGACTGCGGGTCTCGGTCGGCGACGGGGCGCTGCGTTCGCCGCGGCACTGGCCGAAGTTGTGGAATCCGTTCCGTCCTTCGTGGGGGGAGCCGTACCTGCAGATCGCGCACCGGATGCTCGGTGCGGTGCACCGGGCGCGGCAGCAGGCGGAGGGCCACGAGGCGGTGTGCGTGTCCCACCAGCTGCCGATCTGGACGCTGCGCAGGTTCTTGGAAGGCAGGCGGATGTGGCACGACCCGCGGCACCGGCAGTGCTCGTTGGCTTCGGTGACCAGCCTGGTGTTCCGGGACGAGGAACTGGTCCGGATCGCCTACGTCGAGCCGGCCGGGGAGACGGACCCGAAGGTGACCGGCGCATGAGGAAGTGGCTGAGCCGACTCGGGCCGCTCGCCGCGGTGCTGGCCGTGCTGCTCACCGGCTGCACGGCTGGAACCGGTTCTGACGACGGCGAATTCACCTTCGTCTCGCCGGGCGGGCAGACCAGGATCCACTACGAACCGCAGGAGCGCGGCCGGGTCACCGGCCTGTCCGGGGAGAGCTTGCTGGAGCCGGGCGAGCAGATCCACCTGGACGACTTCGCCGGACAGGTCGTGGTGCTCAACATCTGGGGCTCGTGGTGCGGCCCGTGCCGTTCGGAAGCCGACGACCTGCAGGAAGTGCAGGACAAGACGGCGGAGCAGGGCGTCCAGGTGTTGGGCATCAACGTGCGGGACAGCCGGCAGGCGGCGGCGGACTTCCACCGGGACCGCGGGCTCACCTACCCGTCGATCTACGACCCGCCGGGCCGTTCCCTGCTGGCGCTGCGGAACTTCCCGCGCAGCACCGTGCCGGCCACGATCGTGCTGGACCGCCAGCACCGGGTGGCCGCGGTGTTCCTCACCGAGATGCTCGCCAGCGAGCTGCTGCCGGAAGTGCAGAAGGTGGCTGCCGAACCGGCCGCCTAGTGCTGCGGCGCACCGGGACGAGCGGCGAGCTTCCCGCCGGGAATGCCGGGAAAGTCCTTTCGGGGCCAAGGTCCTGCAAAATCGGGACCTTGGCCCCTGCCGTGCCGCCCGCTCGCTCCTCCTCACCCGCTCACCAGGGAAGATGTGGTGGTGTTCACCGAGCCCGGTGCACGTGGCGGAAGCGGGTTTACCTACCCTCGAGATGTGAACCCCACTGAGCTCGCCGCGTCCGGGCCGCTGTTGTTGGCGGCCGCGATCGCGGCATTGGCGGGGGCAATCAGCTTCGCGTCGCCCTGCGTGGTGCCGCTGGTCCCGGGTTACCTGGCTTACCTGGCCGGCGTGGTCGGGGCGGAAGCGCCTCCGGTGAACGAGGCCGAAGCGGCGCACAACCGCCGCGGCCGCTGGCGGGTCGCCGGTGCGGCGATGCTGTTCGTCGGCGGTTTCAGCGTCGTCTTCGCGGCCGGTGCTCTGCTCCTGCTCGGACTGTCGGACGCGCTGCTGGCCAACGAGCAGTGGCTGCAGCGGATCGGCGGACTCGTCACGGTCGCGATGGGACTGGTGTTCCTCGGTTTCGTCCCGGCGCTGCAGCGGGATGTGCGCATCCACCGCGTGCCGAAGGCGGGGTTGTGGGGAGCGCCGCTGCTCGGGGCGGTCTTCGGGCTCGGGTGGACGCCTTGCCTGGGGCCCACCCTCATCGGGGTGATCTCGGTCGCGGCCGGCACGGACGTCGACACCGGTACCGCGGTGCGCGGCGTGCTGCTGGTCGCCGCCTACTGCCTCGGTCTCGGGCTTCCGTTCGTGCTGCTCGCGTTGGGAGCGCGTTGGGCGGTGCGGAGCACGGGCTGGTTGCGCCGGCGCGCCCGCACCATTCAGTTGGCAGGGGGAGTGCTGCTGGTTCTGGTCGGCGTGTTGCTGGTCACGGGATTGTGGGGAGAGCTGGTCGCGGTGCTGCGCGGCCCGATCGCCGGTTTTGAGATGCCTATCTGATGCTTACCCAGTTGAAGGCCCTGCTGGCCTTGCTCCGGAACACCTGGCGCGGTCTGACTTCCATGCGCACCGCGCTGGTGCTGCTGTTCCTGTTGGCTCTGGCGGCGCTGCCGGGCGCGTTGATCCCGCAGCGCTCGGTCAACCAGTCCGGAGTGGACGACTACTTCAACAAGCACCCCGAGCTGGCGCCGGTGCTGGACAAGCTAGGCATGTTCGAGGTGTTCAGCTCGGTCTGGTTCGCAGCCATCTACGTGCTGCTGTTCATCTCGCTGATCGGGTGCCTGCTGCCGCGCACCGCCGAGCACTACCGGCAGTGGCGCGCCAAACCGGTGCGCACCCCGCGGAACCTGCGCCGGATGCCGCACTACGAGACCGCCACATCGGACCGGTCGGTCGATGACGTGATGAGCGCGGCCCGCACCCGGCTGAAGGGCTGGCGGCTGGTGGAGCGGGACGAGGGGGACGGTGCCCGCTCGATCAGCGCGGAACGCGGCTACCTGCGGGAAGTCGGGAACCTGCTGTTCCACTTCGCGCTCGTCGGCCTGCTCGTCGGGGTGGCCGGCGGCAAGCTGTACGGCTACGAGGGCCAGGTCGTGGTGATGGCCAACGGCTCGTCCTTCTGCAACGCCGGAACCTACAACTTCGACTCGTTCCGCCCCGGGTTGTCGGTGGACGGCACCAAGCTCAACCCGTTCTGCGTGCGGGTGAACGACCTGGACGTCGACTACCTGCCCAACGGGCAGGCCGAGTACTACCGCGCCGACCTGGAGTACCAGTCCGGAGAGGACTTGGAGAACGACGTCTGGCGGCCGTACCAGTTGGAGGTCAACCACCCGCTGCGCACCGCCGGTGACCGGGTGTACCTGACCGGCAACGGCTACGCCCCGCAGTTCACCGTGATCTGGCCGGACGGCCAGCGGCGCACCGGGCTGGTCCAGTGGCAGCCGATGAACCCCAACACCATGCTCTCCCAGGGGGCCACCAAGTTCGACCGGCCCGGCGTCACCGACCCGGTGGAGCGGCGGGAGCAGCAGCTGGCCATCACCGGCTTGTTCGCCCCCACCGCGTCCTTCGAGGGCAGTTTGCTGAGCTCGCAGTACCCGGGGTTGGAGGATCCCGCCGTGGCGGTCGACGTGCTGCGCGGCGACCTCGGGCTGGACTCCGGCCGTCCCCAGTCGATCTTCGGGGTCGACCAGAGCATGGTCGAGCAGGGCCGGTTGAAGCAGGTGGCCCGGGAGAACCTCCGCCTCGGCGAGGAGATCCGCCTCGACGACGGCACCGTCGTCCGCTTCGACGGCGTGGAGCGCTGGGTCAACCTGCAGGTCTCGCACGACCCGTTCCAGCCGTGGGTCCTCGTCTCGGCCATCGCGGTGATCAGCGGGCTCATGGTGTCGCTGAGCATCAAGCGCCGCCGCATCTGGGTGCGCGCGGTGCCGAACCCGGAGGCCGGTGCCGGCTCCGGCGAACGTACTGTGGTCGAAGTGGGCGGCCTCGCCCGCACCGACCAGGCCGGTTATGGCGAGGAATTCGCCCGGCTGGCTGCTGACCTGCTGGGCACTGCGGGAGGGGAGTCGCCGCAGTCACGTGTGGCTGCCGGGACCGCGCGCGAAGGGAAGAACTGATGCCGGTCAACCAGACCCTGTCGACGTACAGCGACATGGCGTACGCCACCTCGGTGGTCATCTACATCTTCGCGATGTTGCTGTACCTCGGCGAATTCGCTTTCGGAACCCCGGGCAAGGCGGTGCGGCGCAAGGAGGTCGCGCAGGTCGGCGCCGGGGGCGGGAGCACGGTCGCCGAAGCCCCGCCGGAAGTGGGGCGGATCGAGCAACCGGAGCGGCGCCCGCTGCGGGAACGGCTCGGCGGCATGGCCGTGTCCATGACCGTGCTCGGGGTGCTGGTGCACTTCGCCTCGCTGCTGCTGCGCGGACTGGCCACCAACCGGGTGCCGTGGGGCAACATGTACGAGTTCGGCTCCGCGATCTGCCTGGCCGCCTGCATCGCTTGGCTGGTCACGCTGTACGCCCTGGCCAAGTCGCAGACGGGGAGCGCGGTGCGGGTGCGTCCGCTCGGCGGTTTCCTCATGCTGCCGGTGGTCCTGCTGCTGTTCCTGTCCGGGACGGTGCTCTACGCGGAAGCCGCTCCGCTCCAGCCGGCCCTGCAGTCCTACTGGATCGTGATCCACGTCTCGGCCGCGGTGATCTCCAGCGGTGTGCTGCTGGTCGCCGGCGTGGCCAGCCTGCTGTACCTGCTCCGGCTGCGCCACGAGAACAACCCGCTCAAGCTCGCCAAGTTCGGTTCCCGCCTGCCCACCAGCCAAACCCTGGACCGGCTGGCCTACCGCACGACGGTGCTCATCTTCCCGATGTGGACGTTCGCGATCATCGCGGGCGCCATCTGGGCGGAAGCCGCGTGGGGTCGTTTCTGGGGGTGGGACCCGAAGGAAACCACTTCTCTGGTCGCCTGGATCGTCTACGCTGCCTACCTGCACGCACGGGCCACCGCTGGTTGGCGGGGTGCTCGCGCGGCGTGGATCAACATCCTCGGCCTGGCGGTGATGATCTTCAACCTGTTCTTCGTGAACATCGTCGTATCGGGCCTGCACTCGTACGCTGGGCTGTAGTCCGCCCGGCGCGGGAGTTTTCCCCGGTCACCGGCGCAGCAGCTGGAGAGCCGGCAGCTGCGGGGCGGGCGGAGCCGGCTGCGAACCCGTCCGCCCGGTGACTTCCGGGGCCTCGGGGGACTACCGTGCCTTGCTGGAGAGCCCGTTTCGGGCCGGCGGACCGGCTCGAATCGTGTTGGAGGGGACGGCAACGGTGACCGGAAACCAGGACAACCCCGAGGCTCAGCGGGAAGCGGCCGACGGCGCACCGCAGGTGAACCACTACACCGAGCCCGGGACGAACCCGATGGTCGGGAATCCGGCAGCGGGCGGCCATCCAGCACCGTCGTATGTGGATCCTTCCGCGCCGCAACCCCAACCGCTGTACGCCGATCCAACGACTTCCGGGCCTCAGCAGTACCCGCAGTTCTACGCCGATCCGGCGAGTTCTGGGCCACAACCGGCGACTTCCGGGGCGTACCCGGTGCAGCCCGGCTCGCCCCAGGCGCCCAACGGGCAGCTTCCCGCCGACGGCGGCGGGTCCCCCGGCCACCCGCAGGCGGGTGACGCGCAATCCGCCCCGTACCCGCAGGCCGGTTTCGCGCAGCAGCCGGTCCCCGGGCAGGTCTGCCCGCAGCCCGGACAGACGCCCCCGGCCCAGCCCGGGCAATTCGCCCCGGAGCTGTCCTCCGCCCAGCTGCTGCGGCAGGCCAAGCCCATCCCGCAGTCCGGCTGGCGCAAGTTCGTCTACTTGCTGTCCGGCAAGACGATCAACCTCGGGGAGAGCCCCGCCGACCGTCACCGCCGCGAGCTGATCGCGCGGATCAACCAGCCGCTGCAGGGCTGCTACAAGATCGCGATGCTGAGCTTGAAGGGCGGGGTGGGCAAGACCACCACCACCGCCACGCTCGGGGCGACCTTCGCGTCGCTGCGCGGCGACCGGGTGATCGCGGTGGACGCGAACCCCGACCGCGGCACCCTCAGCCAGAAGATCCCGCTGGAAACCACCGCCACGGTGCGGCACCTGCTGCGGGACGCCGCCCGGATCCGCAAGTACAGCGACATCCGGACCTACACGTCCCAGGGGCCCAGTCGGTTGGAGGTCCTCGCCAGCGAACAGGACCCGGCGGTTTCGGAGGCTTTCAGCGAAGACGACTACCGGCGCACGGTGACCCTGCTCGAGCACTTCTACAACGTGGTGCTCACCGACTGCGGAACCGGTTTGATGCACTCGGCGATGAAAGGCGTGCTGGACATCGCCGATTCACTGGTCATCATCTCGTCCAGCTCCATCGACGGAGCCCGCAGCGCTTCGGCCACATTGGACTGGCTGGACGCCCACGGGTACGGGGACCTGGTGGCCCGGTCGGTGACGGTGATCAACTCGGTGCGGCCGTCCGCCAAGAAGGTGGACATCGACAAGCTCACGGCGCACTTCGCGTCCCGTTGCCGGGCGGTGGCGAAGATCCCGTTCGACCCGCATCTGGAAGAAGGCGCGGAAGTGGAGCTCGACCAACTGGCTTCGCGCACCAGGCTGGCGCTGCTGGAGCTGGCTGCGATCGTGGCGGACGACTTCCCGCACGCAGCGGGGCGGCAACAACTGAGCTGATGCGAACGGGCGGGAACCGCTCCGCTCCGGCCCGCCCGTCAGTTCTCCTCTCCGGGGCGCTGCTTGCGCTGCTGTTCGCTGATCCGCCGCAGGAACTCGGGATCGTCGTCTGGCGCCACCGGACGTCGGTTGGAGCGCTGCTCGAACGCGGTGGTGTCGGGGCCGAAGGCCCGCCACATCAGCACAGCGAGCGTGACCGCGCCGATCGCCGCCAGGACATAGATCATGTGGCCACCTCCAAGCTTCCTGCTACCGAGATTAGCTGAACATCCGGTCTGGGCGGTTCACGGCTAGTGATGAATCTCTTGCTGCCCGTTGCTCAACGTGCTCGGGGGTGGCGAGGTGGTGCGCCGTGCCGGCTGCTGGCCGACCGGGGAGACCGCGGAGCGGCCCTTCCCCGGCCAGTGGCCAGCGGCGACCCGGCTTTCAGGAAGGACGCTTGGCCTCGTTGGTGAGCTCGGCCAGCAGTGCGCGGACCTCGGACTCGCGGAACCGGCGGTGACCGCCAGGAGTCCGGATGGAACCGATCCGCCCAGCGGTTGCCCAGCGCGTCACGGTCTTCGGGTCGACCCGGAACAGAGCTGCGACCTCCCCGGGGGTGAGGAGCTGCTCCTGGCCGTTCTGGCGGGACTGCTGGGTCGTTGCGGTCACAGGACCTCCAGTTTCCGAAGATGGTTATTCGGGCATTCCGGTCGCATCCTGACACTTACATGGTCAGGTACTCGAACATTTGGGTTTAGGTAAAGGGAAAGTAAGGGACGAAAACCACTCTTCGGGCGACGTCGAGCCCGCGCAGCTCCTGCCGAAGATCCCCGACGTGCGTCCTCTACCCTGGTGAACGTGCCGGAGCAGCAGGAACCAGAGAAGACCGGAACAACGGCGACCACCAGTCTCGCCCGGGACCTGGCCCTTTACACGGTCGCCCGGTTCGGCCTGCTGGTCCTCGTGGCCGCCGTGCTGGTGCTGATCGGCGTTCCGCTGCTGGTGGCGGCTGCGGTTTCAGTTGTGGTAGTGATGCCGCTGTCGATGTTCGTGTTCAGCGGGCTCCGCCGGCGGGTCGCGACCGGGATCGCGGAACGAACGGCCGCCCGGCGGCAGCGCCGGGAGCAGCTGCGCGCTGAACTGCGTGGGGAAAACACCGAGCAGCAGTGACCGTTGACCTCGACCGCTCCAGCGCGCAACACCGCGCCTGGACCAGCGAAGCAGTCCGAATCATCGAAGCCGACGCCAACCGCAGCGCCGACACCCACCTGCTGCGGTATCCGCTGCCCCCGGAATGGGGAATTGATCTTTACCTCAAGGACGAGTCAACGCACCCGACGGGTTCCTTGAAGCACCGGTTGGCCAGATCCCTGTTCCTGCACGCGATCTGCAACGGCTGGGTGACCAAGAACACGCCGGTCATCGAGGCCTCCTCCGGTTCCACCGCGGTTTCCGAGGCGTACTTCGCCCGCATGCTGGGGCTGCCGTTCATCGCCGTCGTCCCGCAGTCCACCAGCCGCGAGAAGGTCGAACTGATCGAATGGCACGGCGGGAAGTGCCACTTCGTCGAAGACCCGGGGGCCATCTACAGCGAGTCCCGCCGGTTGGCCGCCGAGCTCGGCGGCCACTTCATGGACCAGTTCACCTACGCCGAGAGCGCCACCGACTGGCGCGGCAACAACAACATCGCCGAATCGATCTTCACCCAGCTCGCCATGGAACCGCACCCGGAACCGGCCTGGGTCGTCGTCGGGGCCGGCACCGGAGGCACCAGCGCGACCATCGGCCGGTACCTGCGCTACCGCCGGTACCGCACCCGGCTGGCCGTGGTCGACCCGGAGCACTCGGTGTTCTTCGACGCCTGGCGGCACGGTGACACCACCCTCACCAGCTGCAGCGCCTCGCTGATCGAAGGGATCGGCCGCCCGCGCGTCGAGCCCTCCTTCATCGGCCAGGTCATCGACCGGATGATCAAGGTGCCGGACGCCGCCTCGATCGCCACCGCCCGGTTCGCGTCGAACGTCCTGGGGCGGCGCGTCGGCGGCTCCACCGGGACCAACCTGTGGGGCGCCTTCCAACTGGTGGCGGAAATGCTGCGCACCGGACAGCGCGGCAGCATCGTGACGCTGCTCTGCGACGGCGGCGAGCGCTACACGCACACGTACTACGACGACGAGTGGGTCGCAGCGCACGACCTGGCCCTGTCCGGGCCGGTGTCCGCACTGGACCACTTCCACGCCACCGGGCAGTTCCCGGTCGGCGGCTGATCTGGGAAGGCAGGTGCAGGTGAAGCTTTCGGCGCGATGGGGCGTGGTGGCCGCCGCGGGACTGCTCGCCGCGTGCAGCGCGGAGCAGCCGCAACCGCCCGCCGAGACCACCAGCGACACCGAAACCACCACGATCGACGCGGTGACGCCCTCGATCACCCGGGAAGTGGAGCCCGCGCAACGAGTTCACCTGGACCGCGCTCCGGCTGAGGAGCTGTGCCAGCTGGTCAGCACCGACGACCTGGCGCAGTTGGCCTTCCCGGTGGAGCCCGGCCGGCCGCGGAAGCTCGGGGCCGGCTCCCCGGTGCGCGGCTGCCAGTTCCCGGAGCAGGACGGGACCCGCTCCGTGCTGCTCGCCGCTCAGCCGCCCGAGTACACCGATCTCGGCCGCGCGGAGGTCGACCTCGGCGACGTCACCGGGACCCAGCTGCTCCGCGCCGGGGACTGCACCGTCTACGCCCCGGTCGACGGAGCTGCCCTGCAGGTCTCGGTGATCGCAGCGGAAGCCGACTCCACCCAGTGCGAGACGGCCCAGGGGATCGCCCAGTACGTGCTCGCCGCGGTGGCCCGCTGAACCGGGCCCGCGCTACCCGATCGCCAGCGCGATCGCCGTCAGCACCGACCAGGCCAGCATGGCCAGCCCGGTGTCCCGCAAGGTGGGGATCAACTGCCGGCCCATCGCTCCGCCGACGACCGTGCGCAGCGGCACCACCAGCAGCGGCAAGGACAGGAAGGCCAGCAGCGCCCAGGAGTTGCGCAGGCCGATCAGCAGCGACATCAGGTACGGGACCAGCACCAGCGCCACGTAGAGCGTGCGGCTGTCCCGGTCCCCGAGGATGACGGCGAGGGTGCGCTTCCCGGACTCCAGGTCGGTCGGGATGTCCCGGAGGTTGTTGGCCACCAGCACCGCGCTGGAGAACGAGCCGACCGCCACCGCGGCCCCGATGCTGAACCCGGTGATCGTCCCGGCCTGCACGTACAGGGTGCCGAGCACCGCGACCAGGCCGAAGAACAGGAAGACCGCTATCTCGCCGAGCCCGGCGTAGCCGTAGGGGCGCTTGCCCCCGGTGTAGAACCAGGCACCGAGGATGCACAGCGCGCCGACCGCCAGCAGCCACCAGTGCCCGGTCAGCACCACGATCGCCAGTCCGGCGACCGCGGCCAGGGCGAAGCACGCCCACGCCGCGTTGCGGACCGCTTCCGGGCGGGCGGCACCGGAACCCACCAGGCGCAGCGGCCCGACCCGGCTGAAGTCGGTGCCGCGGATGCCGTCGGAGTAGTCGTTGGCGTAGTTCACCCCGATGATCAGCAGGAGTGCTACCAGGAGCGCGAGCAGCGCGGTGACCGGGTTGAAGCTGTCGATGCCCGCTGCCGCCCCGGTACCGGCGATCACCGGGGCGATCGCGTTCGGCAGGGTGCGGATGCGCGCGCCTTCGATCCACTGAGCGACAGTCGCCATAACTGCCATCTTCGTCCATTCGGGTTCCCCGGTTGCCGGCGGTCAGCTCCTGAACAGGGCGGACAGCGCGCGGCGGTCCGGTTTTCCCGGTCCCCGCAGCGGGAGTTCGGGCAGGAACAGGACGTGCTTGGGGACCGAGGGGGCGCCGAGCTGCTCCCGCACCGCGCTCTGCAGCGCGGTCCGGTCCGGTGGGGAATCCGGGTCGGTCGGCACCACGGCGGCGACCACCGCCTGGCCCCATTCGGGGTGGGGGACGCCCAGCACGCACACCTCCCGCACCCCCTGCTGGGCGGACAGCACTCGCTCGATCGGCAGCGGGGCCACGTTCACGCCGCCGGTGATGATCAGGTCGTCGGCGCGGCCGAGGACTTCCAACCGGCCGTCGCGCCAGCGGCCGAGGTCACCGGTGCGGAACCAGCCGTCCTGGAACGCGTCGGAACCGGGGTGGTTGCGGTAGCCGCGGGCCAGCATCGGCCCGGCCAGCGAGATCCGCCCGGAGGTGTCCAGCTCGACGTCGGTGATGTCCAGCGGCTGCCCGTCGTAGACGCAGCCGCCGGCGGTTTCGCTCATCCCGTAGGTGGTGACGACCTGGACGTCGGCTTCAGCGGCCCGGTTCAGCAGGTCGGGCGGTGCAGCCGCGCCGCCGACCAGGACGGCGTCGAACTTCCGCAGCTCGGCGAGCCCTTCCTCGGGGGAGTTGAGCAGTCGGGTGAGCTGGGTGGGCACCAGCGAGGTGTAGTGGGGGCCGCTGTCCTGCAGGACGCGGCGGGCGGCGGTGGTGAAGCGGTCGGGCCGGAAGCCGTCGGTGGTGTCCACCGCCTCCACCGGGCGACCGGCCAGCAGGGCGCGCACCAGCACTTGGATCCCGGCGATGTGGTTGGCCGGCAGCGCCAGCAGCCAGCTGCCCGGGCCGTGCAGTCGCCGGTGGGTGGCTTCGGCGGAGGCGCGCAGCGCGGCCGCGGACAGCAGCACGCCCTTGGGCTGGCCGGTCGAGCCGGAGGTCGCGATCACCAGGGCGGTCGGGTCGTCCGGGCTGTCCTCGTCGGCCCCGAGGGGGTTCGCCGCGTCGAGGGCGTCGGCGATCCGGCTGGCTCGTGCGGGGTCCTGCGCCGGCACCGGGAGCAGCGCGGGACCGGTTCCGTCGAGGGCGTCGCGCAGCGCCGGAACGATCTCCAGGGCCCGGTCGCCGAGGGGTACGGGGAGGGGCTGGAGTTTGCGCGCTGCGGGCATGCCGTCATTCTCCGCCTGCGACGAGGGCCACCCGCAGGGCCCTTGTCGATTACCTGTTCGAGCGATCAAGTGTTCGAATCCGGGAGCCGAAGAAACGGGTAGCCGACGGAGAGGAGCAGGCGTTGATCGTGCTGATCGTTCTTCCCGAAGCGCTCGCGGAACGCCCGGGTCCCGGGCAGGACCGGTGGGACGCGCCAGGCGCTGGTCCGGTCCCGCCCGGTGCAACGCTCTGGTCAGTAGTACCAGGGGAAGGAGGACCAGTCCGGGTCGCGTTTCTCCAGGAAGGCGTTCCGTCCCTCGACGGCTTCATCGGTCATGTAGGCCAGGCGGGTGGTCTCCCCGGCGAAGACCTGCTGCCCGACCAGGCCGTCGTCGATGGCATTGAACGCGAACTTGAGCATGCGCTGCGCAGTTGGCGACTTGCCGTTGATCTCCCGCGACCACTGCAGCGCGGTGGCCTCGAGTTCCTCGTGCGGGACGACGGCGTTGACCATGCCCATCCGGTGGGCGTCTTCGGCGGTGTAGGTGCGGCCGAGGAAGAAGATCTCGCGGGCGAATTTCTGACCCACCTGGCGGGCGAGGTAGGCCGACCCGAACCCGCCGTCGAAACTGCCGACGTCGGCGTCGGTCTGCTTGAATCGGGCGTGCTCTGCACTTGCGATTGTGAGATCGCACACGACGTGGAGGCTGTGCCCGCCGCCGGCGGCCCAACCGGGCACCACTGCGATCACGATCTTGGGCATGAACCGGATCAGCCGCTGGACTTCGAGGATGTGCAGCCGTCCGGCGCGCGCCGGGTCGATGGTGTCGGCGGTCTCGCCGGAGGCGTACTGGTAGCCGGTTTTCCCGCGGATCCGCTGGTCCCCTCCGGAGCAGAAGGCCCAGCCCCCGTCCTTGGGCGAGGGGCCGTTCCCGGTGATCAGGACGCAGCCGACATCGCTGGTCATTCGGGCGTGGTCGAGCGCCTGGTAAAGCTCGTCCACGGTGTGCGGGCGGAAGGCGTTCCGCACTTCCGGCCTGTTGAAGGCGATTCGCACAGTGCCTTTGCCCGGGCCTTCTTCAGTGCACCGGTGATATGTGATGTCGGTGAAATCGAAGCCCGCTACAGGCTCCCATACGCTCGGATCGAACAGCTCAGAGACACGGGGATTCTGCACACCTGGGACAATAGAGGCCGCGGGGAGCAAGCGCGGGGGCCTCCCCGGAATGCACAGCGTCCGTTCAGTCGGCGAGGGACCCTGGTCAACAGGCCGAGTCCGTCGGGGAAGATTTTCAGAGGTGATCGGTTGAATCCGTCCACGGCTCAGGCTGCGGTCATCGTCGACGAACTCGTCCGCAACGGAGTGCACCACGTGGTGCTGGCGCCCGGGTCCCGCAATGCGCCGCTGGCGTTCGCGGTGCACCGAGCAGCCCAAGAAGGTCAACTGGAGCTGCACGTTCGCATTGACGAGCGGAGCGCCGGCTTCCTCGCTCTCGGCCTGGCCGCGCGAACCCATCGACCGGTGGCCGTGGCGTGCACCTCGGGCACCGCTGCCACGAACCTGCACCCGGCGGTGAGTGAGGCGTATCATTCCGGAATTCCACTGGTGGTGCTGACCGCGGACCGCCCACCGGAACTCCGGGCGGCCGGCGCCAACCAGACGATCGACCAGCACCGGCTGTTCGGCACCGAAGTCCGCTTCTTCGACGAACTCGCCGTCGCGGAGCAGCGCCCCGGGCAGAACTCGTACTGGCGCAGCCAGGTGTGCCGGGCGTGCGCGGCGGCGCTCGGCCGCGCCCGCAGCGGCCCGGTGCACCTCAACCTCCCTTTCCGGGAGCCGTTGGTCCCCACTGGGGATGACGAGTGGTGCGAGCCGCTCACCGGCCGTCCCGGTGGTGCCCGGTGGACCGAAGTCACCGACTACTCCCGGGAACCCAGCAGTCTGGCTCGGGCTCGCGCGCGTCGCGGGATGGTGCTGGTCGGCGACGGCGGGATCGACGGTGCCAGTGCGTGGGCGGAGCGGTACGGCTGGCCGGTGCTCGCCGAAACCGGCGGGGTGGGGCTGTCCGGAACCACCGCCATCAGCACCGGCATGTGGCTGCTGAACCTTCCGGAGTTCCTCCGGGCGCACAAGCCGGAACAGGTGCTGTGCGTTGGGCGCCCGACGGTGTTCCGGCAGGTCCAGCGCTTGCTGGCCGACCCCGAGGTGGAAGTGCTGCTCGCCCATCCCGGGGAGGATTGGCCGGCGCCGGCGCACAACGTGCGGGAAGTGGCCGAGTCCTTCGGCGCTTCACCCGGTCCGTTGGACGCCGACTGGCTCACCGCGTGGCAGCACGCCGACCAGAAGGCCTCGACCGCGCTGCACGCCGCGCTCGACCTGGAGCGCTGGCCCAGCGGTCCGGCGGTCGCCCGGGACCTGGTCGACACGATGCCGGAGGACTCCCTGCTGGTGCTCGGCTCCTCGAACCCCACCAGGGACGTCGCCCTGGCCGCCAGGCAACGCCCCGACGTCGTCGTGCACCGCAACCGCGGGGTGGCCGGCATAGACGGGATGGTGTCCACGGCCATCGGCGCTGCGCTCGGGCACGGCAAGCCGGCCTACGCGTTGCTGGGCGACCTGACCTTCCTGCACGACAGCAACGGCCTGCTGATCGGTCCGCAGGAGAAGCGGCCCGATCTGACCGTGGTCGTCCTCAATGACAACGGCGGCGGCATATTCTCCTTGCTGGAGCAGGGAAATCCCGAGTACCAGGACTCCTTCGAGCGGGTCTTCGGCACCCCGCACGACACCGACATCAGCAAGCTGTGCGCCGCGCACGGCGTGCAGCACACGGTGGTGCGGCAGCGGTCGGAATTCATCCGCGCCATCCAGTGGCAGCCGGGCTTGCGGGTGGTGGAAATCCGGACCGACCGAGAGGATTTGCGCCCGGTGCACGATCGACTGCTGGCCGCGGTGCGCGCCGCGTTGTTGGGTTGATCAGCAGCGGACTAGCACATTCGAGTGGAAATAAACAGATTTTCGCGGAATTACCAGGAATTCTGGGAAAAGCTGGATTCTGGAAGTCCTGCCGACCTCCCGCATTGTTACTTAGGCTCCTACCGAACAAGATTTGGAGGAGGTGGCAGGTGCTCCGAAGCAAAGCCCTGCGCGCGGCAGCGATTTCCTGCGCGGCGTGCTTGTTCGCCACGCCGGCTCTGGCCAGCAGCAGCGGACCTGGGGCTCCCGGCATAGGCGATCCCTACTTCCCGGGTTACGGCAACGGCGGCTACGACGTCACGCACTACGACATCCAGCTGCGCTACCAGCCGAGTGATGACCACCTTTCCGGCACGACCACCGTCGTGGCCAGGCCTACGCAGGAGTTGACGTCGTTCAACTTGGACTTCGCCCTTCCGGTGAAATCGGTGCGGGTGAACGGGGCCGAAGCCGAATTCCACCAGCAGGGCACCGAGCTCACCGTCGAGCCGTCCCGGCCGCTGCCGGAGAACAGCCTGGCGACGTTCGTCGTCGAATACGCAGGTGTTCCATCCAGTGTGGACGTCGACGGGTTCAACCCGTGGGTCCGCCCCTCCGACGGCGCGCTCGCCGTTGGGCAACCGGAGATCTCGGCGTGGTGGTTCCCGAGCAACGACCACCCCAGGGACAAGGCCACCTTCGACATCTCCGTCACCGTTCCGGACGGGACCGAAGTCGTGTCCAACGGGGTGAACCCCGACCGGTCGAGCCTCGCCGGGTGGACCAACTGGAGGTGGCGCACGACCAAGCCCACCGCGCCCTACTTGGCCTTCCTCAGCATCGGTCAGTACGAGGTCAGCACCAAAACCGGTGCTTTCGGGCAGCCTTCGGTGACCGCCTACTCCGAGAACCTCGGGGAGCTGGAGGGAGCGGCCAAGGCCAGCGTGGAACGCACCCCCGAGGTGCTGGAGTTCCTCAGCGAGCTGCTCGGCGAGTACCCCTTCGAAGCCCAGGGCGGCGTGGTCGCCGCGGAAGGGATCAGCTTCGCGCTGGAGAACCAGACCCGGCCCACCTACAGCAGCAAGTTCTTCTCCCAGGGGGCGAACACGTCGGTCGTGGTCCACGAACTGGCCCACCAGTGGTTCGGCGACTCGGTGTCGGTGGACACCTGGCGCGACATCTGGCTCAACGAGGGCTTCGCCACCTACGCGGAGTTCTTGTGGTCGGAGAGCCAGGGAACCGGTACGGCCCAGGAGCTGTTCGACCACTACTACAACCTGTACCCGGAGAACGATCCGTTCTGGACGGTCACGCCAGGCGATCCGGGCCCGGACAACGTGTTCCACGAGGCGGTGTACGTCCGCGGTGCGCTGGCGCTGCACGCGCTGCGCAACGTGGTGGGGGACGAGGCGCTGTTGAGCGCCGTCCGCAGCTGGGTGGCCGAGAAGCGCTACGGGAACGGCACCGTCGAGGAGTTCATCGCACTGCTGGAGGAGCGGTCCGGCAAGCAGCTCGACGAGGTCGTCAACGCCTGGCTGTTCACCCCGGCCAAGCCGGCGCCCACCGCGGAGAACGGGGTGCTGCCGAGCACGACGGCACAGGTGAAATCGGTGCCGCCGGCGGTCCAGCAGCTCGACTTCACGCACTCGCTGCTGCGGGAAGTCGGGCGCTGAGGCCGTTCACCGCCCTTCCAGGGCTTCCCGCACCGGCTGCGGCTCCGCCTCGGTCCCCGCGACTTCCGAGTCCGGCTCCGAGTCGGGGACGATCCCGCAGCCGGCGAGCAGTCGAACCCGTCCGCCGCCACGCGTTCCTCCTCCGGCCCGCGTGGCGGCGGTTTCGATTTGCGCGCAGCGCAGGGCGCTCCCGAGGTCCCCGTTGCCGTTGCCGTCCAGCCGGCCGGGCCCGCGCAGCGCCCGCGGTCCAGCGGCTCGAGCTCTTCGATGGCCCGCACGGCCAGTTCGGCGGGGACCGCCGAGCGCGGCCGCGGGGTGTGCGGCGGCGACCAACCGCAGCGGGCTGGCGTCCCGGTCGGCTAGTTCCCCGGTGATGCCGGTGATCAGGTGGGCCGCGTTGCGCAAGGTGCAGGACCCGCGGCTGTTCCGGCACGTGCAGCGCAGTGCAGCACGGGCGCAGCTGCTCGGCCAGCGAGGTCGCGGCGCAGGCGTGCTCGACGCGGTTCTTGGCGGACTCGAGCAGTTCCTCCGCCCCCTCGGTGGTGGCGCCGCGGTCCCGCGGCCAGGAGGTCCCGGCCAGCACCCGGAACGCACCCGCCGCGCTGCTCCAGCAGCAGTTCAGGCGCCGCCCCGAGCAACCCGCCCATCGCGAACGCCCAGCACCCCGGATGGCGTTCGGCGAGGTTGCGCAGCGCGAAACGCGCGTCGAGGGGAGCGGAGGAGGGGCCGCCGGGTCCCGCGCCAGCACCGCTTTCGCCAGCTCGCCCGAGCGGGTCATCCGGTGGACGGCCCCGGCCACCAGCCGCCGGTGCGCCTCCGCCGGGAGCTGCCCGCGGGTGCAGGTGATCCGGCCCGGCGGGGGGCGGGGAGCGCTGCTGCCGCGGCGGTTCCCCGGTCGTGGTGGTCCAGCGGGTTCCGGCGCGGGAGCCGATCAGCACGCGGGGACGAGCACGGCCGAATCGCCGGGCTCGTCGGCGAACGCCAGGATCGTGAATGCGACCGGGCCGCTGCTCGGGAGCTCGAGCGGGTCGTCGCTCCGCATGCGCCCGAGCACCTCCTGCCACCGGGTGTCGGCGGCGAAGCGGTCCCGCCCGCGGACCCGGGTCCAGGCCACCGCTCCCCAGCCGACGAGCCCTTCCCCGCGGCGCACCCAGCTCACCACGGGCCCGCCCGGCAGCAGATCGAGCGGAACGCGGATCGGTGGGGTCGAGCTGCCGGGTGCGCCCCGCCACCGGCACCGGCGCTGTCGTGGTGGTCACCCCTGGGGAGCAGGTGCGGGGGCGGGCGCAGGTCGGTGCGGAGACGGGAACTGGCCAGGTAGCTGCCTACAATCGGCGGATGTGGCGACTGGCACGACTGAGCAAGAGGTGACCGGACCGGCGGATTCCGCGGACGGTCCGGAACCGGATGTCCGGGCGCGGGTGCGCGAGATCGCCGCTCGGTGCGTGCTCGGTCTCGGAACGCTGCTGACCATCATGGCGGTGGCGCTGGTCGTCGCCTGCTCCATCAACGACCGCACCATCGAGGAGGCCCGGGGCGAGGCCGTCGCCGAGGTGATCGACACGTCGCTGACCCGGACCGCGGTGTGGTTCGCCACCGAGGACGGCCGGGTGTACAACCCGCCGAACGGTGTGCTCTACCCCTCCGGGCTGCAGCAGGGGCAGCTGGTGCGCGTCGAGTACGACGCCCGCAACCCGGACCTGGTGCGGGTCGCCGGGCGGAACGTGGGGGTCGCGCTGCTCCCGGTGTTCAGCTCGCTGGCGGTGTGCTGGGGCGTGCTGCTGCCCGCCTACTGGCTGCTGCGCCGCCCGTCCAGGACCCGATGACCCTTTCATGACCTCGTACCTGGTGTGACACTGGAGGTCTCTCCGGAGGGAAGCACAGTGCTGCGGATCCCTTCCGCACGACCGAAGCGGTGTGGCCCTCATGAACATCCGAGACGTCCGTGCCGGTGAAGCCCAGCAGTGGGTGCTCGGGGAACCGGCAATGCCGCCAGCGAACCACCCGGTGCCGTCCGATGTCTCCGCCACGGACGTGGCCCAGTACTGCCTGATGCTCGCCGACGACTCCCTGGTGCTCGCCCACCAGCTGTCCAGGTGGGGGGTGCACGGGTTGCGGCTCGCCGATTCGGAAGCCCTGCTCAGGATCGCCGCCGGGCTGCTGAACCACTCCAGGTACCTGCTGAGCCGCACGGCCGCCCTCAGCCAGTGGCGGGACGAGGACGAACTGGCCCACTACCGGGGGGCCGGGCAGTTCCGCAACGTTCGGCTGGTGGAGATCGACTGCGGCCCGTACCTGGTGGGGGCGTTCCCGGCGACGGTGGTCCGGCTGCTGGTGTTCTGCGCGTGGCGGCGAGCGGTGCTGGCCAGGTTGGCCAGCAGCAGGGAAGCCGTGCTGGCGGCGTTGGCGGTCAGCGCGTTGGACACCGTCACCAGGTACCGCGACCGGGCGGCGCAGTGGGTGCTCCGGCACGCGGCGGAGGACGTGGTGCGCGAGCACGTGGTGAACGGCTTCCGGCGGGTCTGGCCGTTCACCGGTGAGCTGTTCGCCCCGCACCCGGTGGAGCTCCGGTTGGCCGACGCCGGCTGCGCGGTCGACCCGAGCGAGGTGCGCGCCGAGGTGAGCGGGTGGTTGGCCGAAACGCTGGGGGCTACCGGGCTGAGCGGGGTCGACGTCGGCGAGTTCTCGCGGTTCGTCCCGCCCGGTGGTCGGGACGGGGTGCACACCGCGGGAATGGACTTCCTGGTCGCCGACATGCAGCACTTGGCCAAGGCCGAGTGATCGGCTCGGGGGCGCTGGAACAGCGGTGGTTCCCGGGCGGCGAATGAGTACTTTCCCCCAAGCGCTCCGGATGTCGGCTGCCGCACAGTAGTGCGTGTGGTTCGGCGCGGGGGATCCACGCCGCCCACGGCACACGCGGCCGGCTTCGACGCGAGCCGGCTCCAGGAAGGCACCCGATGGACGGAAGCTGGACAGCGCTGGTATGTGCATTGCCCGCCGGTGTGTGCGGGGCAGCGGTCGTGGTGGCGATCAGCCGGTTGCGCAGTGGACGGCAGCCGCCAGCGGAGTCGGTTCCGCGTGCTCGGGGAAGTGGTCCGCCGGTCCGCTGCGACTGGCAGGGCTTCGTGCACCGGTGCGAGCGAGCGGTTTCCGACGCCGACCGGGTGGTCGAAACCCTGTCGTCGGAACCGGCCCGGAAGGGGCTGCGCGCGGTGGTGCGGCGGATGGACGCCGAACTGCCCGAGGTTCGGGTGTTCGCCGAGCTCGGTCGGGGACTGGAGGAGGACCCCGTTGGTCGGGAAGTGGCGTTGACCAGGGTGGCGGGGCAGCTCAGCACCGGGGTGACCCGGTTCGTCCGCCGGAGCCAGGAGGTCTCGGGGGTGGTGGACGAGCTGGTGCGCACCGCTGATTTCGAGCGGGCCAGGCGGGCGGTTGCCGCGCTGCGCGCTCAGTTCCCGCTGCTGCCGCCGATGTCCGTGCTCTGCGCCGATCCGATCGGTGGTTCGGGGATCGAGGTCGGGGCTTGCGGGCCGGACGCCGACCGCCACCACTCGTGCACGGATTCGGCCGCGCCGGGAGCGGCCACCAGCAGCCCGTCGGACGGCAGCGGTTCCGGTTCACCGGACCGGTTGAGCACCACGGCACCGGATTCGGCGGCCAGCGCCAGCGCCCCGGCGACGTCCCACTCCTGGTAGAAGTCCAGCACCGCGGCGACGGCGTGCCCGAGGGCGACCTGCGCGATGGCCAGGCCCGGGGAGCCCAGCAGCCGGACCCCCACGTGCGCTCGGGCGGCGTTGCTGATGAATTGGTCCATGCCCGGCCACGGGCCGCTCTTGGTCAGTTCGGTGCAGACGATGCCGGCCCTGGTCTCCGGTGCTTCGGCCAGGCGGACCGGCGTGTCGTTGACCCGCATGCCGCGTCCCCGGGCCGCGCCGTAGACCTGTTGGCGGAACGGGTCCGCGACGACCCCGACCACCGGGCCGTGCTCGTCCAGCAGCGCCAGGCTGTAGGTGCACAGCGGGATCCCGGCCACGTGGTTGGCGGTGCCGTTGACCGGGTCCACCGACCAGCGCAGCCCGGTGCCCGGTCGGCCCTCGTGCCAGGTGCCGGAGTCGAATTCCTCCCCGTAGACCGGCACCTCCGGGAATTCGGTGCTGAGCACGCGACGGGTGTGGCGCTCCAGGGTGCGGCCGATGTCGGTGACCCAGTCGAACGGCGATTCGGTGGGGGCTGGGCGGGCGCCGCGACCCGCGGTGGCGGTGAGCACGTCCGAGGCTTCACCGGCGAGCCGGTCGGCGACCTCGTACGCGCGCGATATCAAGGCCGAATCGAGCCGGGTGACCTGGGAAGGCAGGCGGGTCATGCCGTACCAGCGTCCGCGCGGAGGGTTACGAGTTGGGAACTCCGAGATGTCTTTTCAGCCATGAGTGGCCCAAGACTGGGGAACTCGGTCGGTCGCCCTCCGGTTCGCCCGCTATGCGGTGGAAGTTGGACCAATCGTCGGGTCGCCGTCTGCCGGGTGTGATGCGGACGCCACGATCCCGAGCACGCGCTGCGGGGTGTCCGGGGCGACCGCGTAGGCTGCTGGTGTGTCTCGGGCCGGTTTGGACAAGGATCCCCGCGAAGTCGCCGCGATGTTCGACGGGGTGGCGCGCAGGTACGACCTGACCAACACGGTGCTGTCCTTCGGGCAGGACCGGCGGTGGCGGGTGGCGACCCGGCGTGCGCTGGACCCCAAGCCCGGTGAGCGGGTGCTGGACCTGGCCGCGGGAAGCGGGGTGTCGACCGTGGAGTTCGCCCGCACCGGTGCCTGGTGCGTTGCCGCCGACTTCTCGCTGGGGATGCTCTCGGTGGGGCGCAAGCGCGGGGTGCCGCTGGTGGCGGCCGATGCGCTGCGACTGCCGTTCCGGGACGGCGCCTTCGACGCGGTGACCATCCTGTTCGGGCTGCGCAACCTGGCCGATCCGGGGCAGGGGTTGCGGGAGATGCTGCGCGTGGTCCGGTCGGGGGGTCGGTTGGTGGTCTGCGAGTTCTCCACGCCGACCTGGCAGCCGTTCCGCTCGGTGTACTTGAACTACTTGATGCGCGCGCTGCCGTCCATCGCCCGGGCGGTGTCGTCGAACCCGGACGCGTACGTGTACCTCGCCGAGTCGATCCGGGCGTGGCCGGACCAGCGGGGTCTCGCCGAGCTCATCGCCGAGTCCGGTTGGTCGAGCGTCGCCTGGCGCAATTTGACCAGCGGGATCGTCGCGGTGCACCGGGCGGTCAAGCCCAGCTGACCCACTGGTTCGGCGCCTGGTGGCGCTAATCATGTGTGGCGTTGGGTAACCCATTTGGGCGATCGCAGCGTGCTCCTCGGCGGTTTTCGCAGGTCAGGCCTGCGTCCCTCGGGTGATCGGGGCTCTCCGCGGAGTCGATCGGGCGTTCCGCCCCGCTTAGACTCTCGGGGAGATAGTGAACTCTTTCACAAGGCCGCTGTGCCGGTGAACGGACCCGAGGAGTGCCATGACCAGTGCCACCAGACGCCGTGGGCCGCACGAGGACGCCGATGTCATCGTGGTCGGAGCTGGGCCGGCCGGCTCGACGGCGGCGACCTACCTGGCCCGTTCCGGTCTGGACGTGCTGCTGCTGGAGAAGAGCGTCTTCCCGCGGGAGAAGGTCTGCGGTGACGGGATCACCCCGCGCGGGGTCAAGCAGCTCATCGACCTGGGGATCGACACCCGTGAAGAGGCCGGTTGGTTGCACAACCGGGGACTGCGGGTGGTCGGTGGTGGGGTCACCATCGAGCTGGACTGGCCGGACCTGGCGGGGTTCCCGCCGTACGGCGTGGTCCGCCCGCGGAACGACTTCGACGACCTGCTGGCCCGGACCGCGCAGCAGGCGGGCGCCAAGTTAGTCGAGCAGACCACCGTCACCGGGGCGTTGACCGACGACCGCACCGGTCGGGTGATCGGGGTGGAGGCCACCACCGGTCCGGAGCGCGAGCCGGTCGTCTACCGGGCGCCGCTGGTGCTGGGGTGCGACGGGGTGTCCGCCCGGTTGGCGCTGTCGGTGGGCATCCAGAAGCGGGACGACCGGCCGATGGGCGTGGCGGTCCGCCGCTACTACCACAGCCCGCGCAGCAAGGACGACTACCTGGAATCCCACCTGGAGCTGTGGGACCGCTCCGACCCCGACGACCCCAAGCTGCTGCCCGGCTACGGCTGGCTGTTCGGGATGGGGGACGGCACGGTGAACGTCGGCCTGGGCATCCTGTCCACCTCGAAGGCCTACGGCCAGACGAACTACCGCAAGCTGCTGCTCTCCTGGCTGGGCGGCACGCCGGAGGAGTGGGGCTTCCGCGAGGAGAACGCGGTCGGTCGGATCGGTGGCGCGGCGCTGCCGATGGGGTTCAACCGGACGCCGCACTACCGGGACGGCCTGCTGCTGGTGGGGGACGCCGGCGGGATGGTCAACCCGTTCAACGGCGAGGGGATCGCCTACGCGATGCAGTCCGCCCGGCTCGCCGCCGAGTGCGCGGTGCACGCGTTGGCCCGCCCGGAGGGGGTCTCCCGGGAGAAGGCGCTCAGCCGGTACCCGCTGGCGCTGCGGGAGGCCTTCGGCGGTTACTTCCGCATGGGCAACATCTTCACCAAGTTGATAGGCAATCCGACTGTCATGGGCCTGGCCACCAAGCACGGTCTGCCCCGCACCACGTTGATGCGTTTCGTGTTGAAACTGCTGGCAAATCTTTATGACTCCAGCGGCGGGGACACGATGGATCGTGTGATCAGCGCCACTACTCGTATTACCCCTAGCGCGTAGCAACCCTCATCTGGTCAGATGTCTCACGTAGTGTGTGGGAAATCATAAAGTTAGGTTCGCCTCACTACGGAGACGATTCTCACGACCGCATAGAGTGCTCACCAGCAGTTGCGGATGTGACCGGCGCAACTGCTGGTGACGCCGAAGGAGGGCAGCACGGTGCTCGGTCCCTACGTACCGCTGGTGCTGATGTTCGCGCTGGGCCTGGGGTTCGCGGTCTTCTCCGTGATCATCGCCCCGCTGGTCGGCCCTCGTCGCTACAACAAGGCCAAGCTGGATCCCTACGAGTGCGGTATTGAGCCTTCTCCGCAGCCGGTCGCCGGTGGCGGCCGGATGCCGGTCGCCTACTACCTGACCGCGATGTTGTTCATCCTGTTCGACATCGAAATGGTCTTCCTCTACCCGTTCGCGGTCTCAGCGGACGTCCTCGGCCTGTTCGGTGCGGTCGAGATCGCGTTGTTCATCGCCACTGTCGGGTTCGCCTACATCTACGTGTGGCGGCGCGGCGGGCTGGACTGGAACTAGGTGGTGCGCTGGGTGAACTCATCGGTTCCGTGATCCGGCCGCGCAGAACCCGGCGGGCCGGGTGCAGCAAGCAGAAACTCTTGACCCCCGAAACACCGCAATGATGCGGAAGGAGTGCCGAGATGGGGCTCGAAGCAAAGCTGCCGAACGGCATCCTGTTGGCCAATGTGGAGAAGCTCGTCAACTGGACCCGCAAGACGTCGATGTGGCCGGCGACGTTCGGGCTCGCCTGCTGCGCCATCGAGATGATGACGGTCGGCGGTTCCCGGTACGACATCTCGCGGTTCGGGATGGAGCGCTTCTCCGCCACTCCACGCCAGGCCGACTTGATGATTGTAGCCGGACGGGTGACGAACAAGATGGCCCCCGTCCTGCGACAGATCTACGACCAGATGCCGGAGCCGCGCTGGGTGCTGGCGATGGGGGTGTGCGCCTCCAGCGGCGGCATGTTCAACAACTACGCGGTGGTCCAAGGCGTGGACCACGTGGTTCCGGTGGACATGTACTTGCCGGGCTGCCCTCCCCGGCCGGAGATGCTGCTGGACGCGATTCTCAAGCTGCACGCCAAGGTGATGGACGAGCCGATCAACGCCAAGCGGGCGGCGTTGCAGCTGGAGCGGGGCGAGCGCACCCCGATGATCCCGTCCTCGGAGAAGTACGCGCCGAAGAACGCGATGCAGCGGCGGCGGGCGAAACGGCAGCAGGACGCGCAGCGCAAGGAAATGGGCGGCGATCCGAAGTTCGGCGCGCTCAAGGAACCGTCCGGGCGCAAGGAAATCAGCGCGGGTAGGTGAGTCGGTTGGCGCAGGACGAGAAGAACCGCGAGCAGAGCGCTCCGCAACCGGGCGGTGCGGGCTCCAGCTCGGAACGCCCGGGCGGCGGTTTGGAACCCGCTGGCGGCGAAGCAGGCTTCCGCGGCCCGGTGGCCGGCCGGCCGCGCAAGGGCATGTTCGGGGTCAGCGGCAGCGGGGACACCTCGGGGTACGGCGGCCTGCGACTGCCGGCCTACGTGCCGCCGGCCGCGCAACGCCCGTTCGGCGGCTGGTTCGACGAGGTGGCCGACAACTTGCTGGCCGCGTTGCAGGAGAAAGGACTGCCCGACGACACGGTCCAGCAGATCACCATCGACCGCGGGGAAATCACCTTCTACATCCGCGGTGAGCACCTGGTGGAGGTCTGCCGGACGCTGCGGGACGACCCGGCGCTGCGCTTCGAGCTGTGCAGCTCGGTGTCCGGAGTGGACTACGGCCCGGAGGTTCCGCAGCGGCTGCACTCGGTCTACCACCTGACCTCGATGACCTACCGCCGGCGGATCCGGTTGGAAGTGGCGATCGACTGGCCGGGCGAGGGGGACGAGCCGCCGAAGGTGCCGTCGGTGGTCGAGGTGTACCCGACAGCGGACTTCCAGGAGCGCGAAGCCTGGGACATGTTCGGGATCGTCTACGAGGGCCACCCGGCGTTGACCCGGATCCTCATGCCGGACGACTGGGACGGGCACCCGCAGCGCAAGGACTACCCGCTCGGCGGGGTGCCGGTGGAGTACAAGGGGGCCGAAGTTCCGCCGCCGGACCAGCGCAGGGCGTACACATGACCGCGGCCGGCTCCGCGATCCCCACCTTCGAACCCCCGGAAGCGGAAAACGACAGCACACCGCAGAGAGGTGCTGGAAATGACTACCGAACCACTGTCCGGAGCCGCCACCGGACCCGATCCCTACGCGGAATCCCGGGAGACCACCGAGGGCCGCGTCTACACCGTCACCGGTGGTGACTGGGACGAGTTCATCGGCGAATCCGCCGGTGAGGAGCGGGTCGTCATCAACCTCGGCCCGCAGCACCCGTCCACCCACGGGGTGCTCCGGCTGGTGCTGGAGATCGAGGGCGAGACGGTCGTCCAAGCCCGCCCGGTGATCGGCTACCTGCACACCGGCATCGAGAAGAACTGCGAATACCGGACCTGGACCCAGGGCGTCACCTTCGTCACTCGGATGGATTATTTGGCGCCGCTGTTCAACGAGGCCGGTTATTGCCTGGCGGTGGAGAAGCTGCTCGGCATCGAAGCCCCGAAGCGCGCCCAGACCTTCCGGGTGATGCTCATGGAGCTCAACCGGATCTCCTCCCACCTGGTCTTCCTGGCCACCGGGGCCATGGAGCTCGGCTCCACCACCGGCATGACCTACGGGTTCCGGGACCGGGAGGAGGTCCTGCACCTGCTGGAGTTCCTCACCGGTCTGCGGATGAACCACGCCTTCATCCGCCCCGGTGGGGTGGCGCAGGACCTTCCCGAGGGGTACCGGGAGAAGGTCCTGCAGTTCATCAAGGTCATGGACACCCGGCTGCCGGACTACGACAAGCTGTTCACCGGTCAGCCGATCTGGAAGCAGCGCCTGCAGAACGTCGGCTACCTGCCGCTGGACGGCTGCCTGCAGCTCGGCGTCACCGGACCGATGCTGCGGTCGGCGGGGTTGGCGTGGGACCTGCGCAAGGTGCAGCCCTACTGCGGGTACGAGGAGTTCGACTTCGAAGTCCCCACCAGCAACGACGCCGACTGCTACGCCCGCTACCTGCTGCGGCTGGAGGAGATCCACCAATCCCTCCGGATTATCCGGCAGTGCCTGGACAAGATGGAGCCCGGCCCGGTGATGGTGGACGACCCGAAGATCGCCTGGCCGGCGCAGCTCACGATCGGGCCGGACGGCATGGGCAACTCGCTGGAGCACGTCCGCAAGATCATGGGCCAGTCGATGGAGTCGCTGATCCACCACTTCAAGCTGGTCACCGAAGGGTTCGACGTGCCGCCGGGGCAGGTCTACGTGCCGGTCGAATCGCCCCGCGGAGAACTCGGGTACCACCTGGTCTCCGACGGCGGCACCCGACCGATGCGGGTGCACGTCCGCGAACCCAGCTTCGTCAACCTGCAAGCTCTCCCGGCACTGACCGAAGGCGGCCTGGTCGCCGACGTGATCGCAGCTGTGGCCTCTATCGACCCGGTGATGGGCGGGGTGGACCGATGACCGAACCATTTGCCAGCAGCCCTCGAGAAGACGCCGTCCACCCGCAGGAAGCGGGCGACACCTCGGTCTTCGGCGCGGAGGTGCGCGCCGACGCCAAGCGGATCATCGAGCGCTACCCGGAGTCGAGGTCGGCGTTGCTGCCGCTGCTGCACCTGGTGCAGTCGGTGGAAGGATTCGTCAGCCAAGCGGGAATCCGGTTCTGCGCCGAGCAACTAGGACTGTCCACAGCGGAAGTTTCCGCGGTGGCCACGTTCTACACGATGTACAAGCGCAAGCCGTGCGGCCAGCACCTGGTCAGCGTGTGCACCAACACCATGTGCGCCGCGCTCGGCGGGGACGAGATCTACCGGCGGCTCAGCCAGCACCTCGGGGTCGGGCACAACGAAACCGCGGGTACCCCCGGGGAACCCGGATCGGTGACGCTGGAGCACGCCGAGTGCCTGGCCGCCTGCGACTTCGCGCCGGTGCTGCAGGTGAACTACGAGTACTTCGACAAGCAGACGCCCGAGTCAGCGCTGGAACTGGTGAAGGCGCTGCAGCGGGGGGAGAAACCCGAGCCGACCCGCGGCGCTCCGCTGACCGACTTCCGCGGCGCGGAGCGGCAGTTGGCCGGTTTCTTCGACGACCTCGAAACCCAGGCCGCCGGCCCGTCCGCGGCGCCCGAAACGCTCCGCGGCGCGCAACTGGCCGAGGAGAACGGCTGGGCCGCTCCGCCGATGCCCGACGACGCCCAGCTGCCTCCGCTGCCGGAGAAGAAGTGAGGTGTGGCTGACATGACCGAAGCCAAACCCAGTCCGCTGACCCCGGTGCTGACCAGCCGGTGGCTCTCCCCGCAGTCCTGGACCCTGGACGCCTACGAGCGGCAGGGCGGTTACACCGCGCTGCGGAAGGCCTTGCGGGCGCACCCGGACCAACTGGTCGAACTGGTCAAGGCAGCCGGGTTGCGGGGGCGCGGGGGCGCCGGCTTCCCCACCGGCGTGAAGTGGAGCTTCATGCCCAAGGAGCCCACCAAACCGCACTACCTGGTCATCAACGCCGACGAGGGCGAGCCGGGAACCTGCAAGGACGTTCCCCTGATGATGGCCGACCCGCACTCGCTCATCGAGGGTTGCATCATCGCCAGCTACGCGATCCGCGCCAACCACTGCATGATCTACGTGCGCGGGGAGGCCCTGCACTGCATCCGCCGGCTCAACCACGCGGTCGCCGAGGCGTACCGGGCGGGGTACCTCGGCAAGGACGTGCTCGGCTCCGGGTTCGACCTGGACGTCGTGGTGCACGCCGGCGCCGGCGCCTACATCTGCGGCGAGGAGACCGCGCTGCTGGACTCCCTGGAGGGCAAGCGCGGCCAGCCCCGGCTGAAACCGCCGTTCCCCGCCGCGGCCGGGCTCTACGCCTGCCCGACCACGGTGAACAACGTCGAAACGATCGCCACGGTGCCCTACATCGTCAACGGCGGGGTGGACTGGTTCCGCAGCATGGGGCGGGAGAAGTCCCCGGGTCCGAAGATCTTCTCGATCTCCGGGCACGTGGAGCGCCCCGGCCAGTACGAGGCGCCGATGGGCACCACGCTGCGGGAGCTGCTGGAGCTGGCCGGCGGGATGAAGGACGGCATCCCGCTCAAGTTCTGGACCCCGGGCGGGTCCTCCACCCCGCTGTTCACCGCTGAGCACCTCGACGTGCCGCTGGACTTCGAAGGCGCCTCGGAAGCCGGGTCGATGCTCGGCACCACCGCGGTCATGGTGTTCAACGAGACCGTCTCGGTCCCGTGGGCGGTGATGAAGTGGACCAAGTTCTACGAGCACGAGTCCTGCGGCAAGTGCACCCCCTGCCGGGAGGGCACCTACTGGCTCGCGCAAATCCTGGAGCGGATGGTCGAAGGTCGCGGCACCCAGGAGGACATCGACACCCTGCTGGACGTCTGCGACAACATCCTGGGCCGTTCGTTCTGCGCGCTCGGTGACGGCGCGGTCAGCCCGATCACCAGCGGCATCAAGTACTTCCGCGAGGAATTCCTCGCCCTGTGCAAGCAGCAACAGGCCAGCGACCCCGCATTGGTAGGAGCGGCCCGATGACGGTGGCACCCGAATCCCGAAACCGCCCGGCCCCGGAGGGGTACGTGCGGTTGACCATCGACGGCATCGAAGTGGACGCCCCCAAGGGCGAGCTGCTGATCCGCACCGCGGAGCGGATCGGCATCGTCATTCCGCGGTTCTGCGACCACCCGCTGCTTGACCCGGCCGGGGCGTGCCGGCAGTGCCTGGTGGAAGTGGAGATGAACGGCCGGCCGATGCCGAAACCGCAGGCGTCCTGCACCATGACGGTCGCCGACGGCATGGTGGTCAAGACGCAGCGGACCTCGCCGGTGGCGGACAAGGCGCAGCAGGGCGTCATGGAACTGCTGCTGATCAACCACCCGCTGGACTGCCCAATCTGCGACAAGGGCGGGGAGTGCCCGCTGCAGAACCAGGCGCTCAAGCACGGTCGCGCGGACTCCCGGTTCCACGAGACCAAGCGCACCTTCCCCAAACCGATCCCGATCTCCAGCCAGATCCTGCTGGACCGGGAGCGGTGCGTGCTCTGCCAGCGGTGCACCCGCTTCTCCCAGCAGATCGCCGGTGATCCGTTCATCGATCTGCTGGAACGGGGCGCGCTCCAGCAGATCGGGGTCAGCGAGCAGCAGCCGTTCCAGTCCTACTTCTCCGGCAACACCATCCAGATCTGCCCGGTGGGCGCGCTCACCAGCGCCCAGTACCGGTTCCGGTCCAGGCCGTTCGACCTGGTTTCCACACCGGGGCAGTGCGAGCACTGCGCTTCCGGCTGCGAGATCCGCAACGACTGGCGGCGCGGCAAGGTGATGCGGCGGCTGGCCGGGGACGCCCCGGAGGTGAACGAGGAGTGGATCTGCGACAAGGGCAGGTTCGCGTTCCGCTACGTCACCGCGGCGGACCGCATCCAGCGGCCGCTGGTGCGGCGGGACGGTGAGCTGCAGCCGGCCTCCTGGACCGAGGCGCTGCAGGCCGCGGCGAACGGATTGCTGGCGGCCCGTGACGCGGGCGGCGTCGGGGTGCTGCCCGGTGGGCGGCTGACCGTGGAGGACGCCTACGCGTACGCCAAGTTCGCCCGGCTCGCCCTGCGCACCAACGACATCGACTACCGGGCCCGGGCGCACTCCCCGGAGGAGCTGCGGTACCTGGAAGCGGTGGTGGCCGCTTCCGGACCGGACACCGGGGTCACCTACCGGGATCTCGAATCCGCTCCCGCGGTGCTGTGCGTGGCCTTCGAGCCGGAGGAGGAGTCGCCGATCGCCTTCCTCCGGTTGCGCAAGGCCGCCCGCAAGCACGGCACCAAGGTCTTCCACTTGGGACCGTGGAATTCCCCGGGCGTGGCCAAGACCGTCGCCGCCAACGGCAAGTCGACCGGTGCCTTCCTGCCCTGCCCGCCCGGTTCGGAACCGCTGGCGCTGCGGGACCTGCCGGCCGACGTGGTCGAGGCCCTGCGGCAGCCGGGGGCCGTGCTGCTCGTCGGGGAGCGGGCCGCGGAAGTGCCCGGTCTGCTGTCGGAAGTGCTGCGGACCGCGCAGCGCACCGGTGCCCGTCCGGCGTGGATCCCGCGGCGGGCAGGGGAACGCGGAGCGATCGAAGCAGGCGCACTGCCCAGCCTGCTGCCCGGCGGTCGACTGGTCACCGATCCGGTGGCGCGGGCCGAGGTCGAGCGGCACTGGGGCGTGCCAGGAGCGCTGCCCAGCACCCCGGGGCGGGACGTCAGCGGCATCATCGCCGCGGCCGCGCAGGGGAAGTTGTCCGGGCTGCTGATCGGCGGGGTCGGGATCGAGGACCTGCCGGACCCGGAGCTGGCCGAGCAGGCCCTGCAGCGGGTCGACTTCGTCGTCAGCCTGGAGCTGCGGCACAGCGAGGTCACCGAGCACGCGGACGTGGTGCTCCCGGTGGCGGCCAGCACGGAGAAGTCCGGCAGCTACCTGAACTGGGAAGGCCGGCGTCGGGAATTCCGCACCACCATCGACGGAACCGGGAAGGTCCCCGACTGCCGCGTGCTGGACTCGCTGGCCATCGAAATGGACGTGGACCTGTTCACCCAGACCCCGGAGGTGGCGGCCGCGGAGCTGAGCCGCATCGGCACCCGGGACAGCGGCCCGGTCCCCGGGCCCGACGTGGAGGCCAGCCCGGTGCTCACCCCGGGGCCCGGCCAGGCGCTGCTGGCGACCTGGCGGCAGCTGCTGGACAACGGGGCGCTGCTGGCCGACGAACCGAACCTGGCGGGCACCGCCCGGCCCGCGGTCGCGGTGCTGGCGCCGCGCACCGCCGAGCAGATCGGCCTGGTGCCCGGGCAGGAGATCGAGATCCGCACCGCGCGCGGCGTCGTCCAGCTGCCGGTGGAGTTCACCGAGATGCCGCACGGGGTGGTGTGGGTGCCCAGCAACTCCGGCACTTCCGAAGTGCACCGCCGGCTCGGTGTCGGCCACGGCGCCGTGGTTGACATCGCTGCGGTGACCCCGCTGTCCGCCGTGTCGGGCAACGGCCACGCAGGAGGGAAAGCATGACCACAACCGCGGAACTGCTCGCGGACGACCCGCTGTGGCTGATCCTGCTCAAGGTCGTCGGCATTTTCGCCTTCCTGGTGCTGATGACCCTGTTCAGCATCTGGGCGGAACGACGGGTGCTCGGCCGCATGCAGCACCGGCCGGGGCCGAACCGGGCCGGGCCGTTCGGGTTGCTCCAGTCGCTGGCCGACGGGTTGAAGCTGGCCTTCAAAGAGGACATCCGCCCGGTGCTGGCCGACAAGTGGGTGTACTTCCTGGCCCCGGTCATCGCGGCCGCGCCGGCGATGGTCTCGTTCTCGGTCATCCCGGTGGGCCCGGAGGTCACCATCTTCGGGGAGCGCACCGCGCTGCAGCTGGTCGAGCTCCCGGTGGGGCTGCTGGTGGTGCTGGCCTGCGCTTCGATCGGGGTCTACGGCATCGTGCTCGCCGGCTGGTCCTCCGGGTCGCCGTACCCGCTGCTGGGGTCCCTGCGCTCGGCGGCGCAGGTCATCTCCTACGAGATCGCGATGGGGCTCTCCTTCGTCGCGGTCATCATGTACGCGGGCACGCTCTCGACCGCGGGCATCGTGGACGCCCAGGAGAACGGCTGGTTCGTCTTCCTGCTGCCGTTGAGCTTCCTGGTCTACCTGGTCTCCATGGTCGGCGAGACCAACCGGGCCCCCTTCGACCTGCCGGAAGCGGAATCCGAGCTGGTCGGCGGTTTCCACACCGAGTACTCGTCGCTGAAGTTCGCGCTGTTCTTCCTCGCGGAGTACATCAACATGGTCAACGTTTCCGCGTTGGCCACGACGTTGTTCCTCGGTGGCTGGCACGCGCCGTGGCCGCTGTCGCTGATCGGCGACGGGGTGCTCAACACCGGTTGGTGGCCGGTGCTGTGGTTCTTCGGCAAGACGCTGGCGTTCCTGTTCTTCTTCGTCTGGCTGCGCGGTTCGCTGCCCCGGTTGCGCTACGACCAGTTCATGAACCTGGGCTGGAAGGTGCTGGTCCCGCTCAGTCTGCTGTGGATCCTCGTGGTGACGGTGATCCGCGCGCTGCGGACCAGCGAAGCCGTCACCACCACCCAGCTGCTGATCGGCGTCGCGGTGCTGATCGGCGTGCTGCTGCTGGCCACCTTCCTCATCCCGGAGCGCGGGGGATCGGAGAAGAAGGAGGAAGGCGCCCCGCTGTCCGGCAGCGGATACCCGGTTCCGCCGCTGGACCTGCAAGTACCGGAACCACCGCCACGCCGCACCCCCGCCCGCACCGCCGCGGCGCGGCAAGACGTGGAAATCCCGCGCCAGGGTGCGCAAGACGAGGAGGCGCCCCATGGGACTGTTTGATCCGATCAAGGGATTCGGCGTCACCTTCTCGACCATGTTCAAGAAGGTCGTCACCGAGGAGTACCCGGAGGTCAAGAAGATCCCGGCTCCCCGGTACCACGGTCGGCACCAGCTCAACCGGCATCCGGACGGCTTGGAGAAGTGCGTCGGGTGCGAGCTGTGCGCCTGGGCCTGCCCGGCGGACGCGATCTTCGTGGAAGGCGGGGACAACACCGAGGAGGAGCGGTACTCGCCGGGCGAGCGGTACGGCAAGAACTACCAGATCAACTACCTGCGGTGCATCGGCTGCGGGTTGTGCATCGAGGCCTGCCCCACCCGGGCGTTGACGATGACCAACGAGTACGAGATCGCCAACGACAACCGGCGGGATCTCATCTACACCAAGGAGGACCTGCTCGCGCCGCTGCTGCCGGGGATGGAGATGCCGCCGCACCCGATGCGGCTCGGTTCGGACGAGCAGGACTACTACGCCCGCGGTCCCGAACTGGCCCGGCAGCGCGGAATTCCCGAAGGGGAAACGGTGGAGTCCGGGAGTGAGGAGGCCGGACGGTGATCACCCAGTATCTGGCGCAGACGACCGCGGCGGTCTCGACCGGGGAAGCGGTGGCGTTCTGGGTGCTCGGACCGCTTGCCCTGGCAGGCGCTCTGGGCATGGTGTTCGCGCGCAACGCCGTGCACTCGGCGCTGTGGCTGGTGTTGACCATGCTGGGGCTCGGGGTGCTCTACATGGTGCAAAGCGCCCCGTTCCTCGGGTTCACGCAGATCATCGTCTACACCGGCGCGATCATGATGCTGTTCCTGTTCGTGCTGATGATGGTCGGCAGGGACGCGTCGGACTCGGTCGTCGAAGTGCTGCACGGGCAGCGGGTGTGGGCCGGTATCGGCGGGGTGGGGTTGGCCGCTCTGCTGGTCACCGGGTTGGCCCGGTCGCTGACCGAGGTGCAGCCGGCACCACCGCTGAACCCGTGGACGCCGGCCGGTGGCGGAGCAGGCGGTCTGGGGCGGCTGATCTTCACCGACTACCTGTTCCCGTTCGAACTCACCTCAGCGCTCCTGATCACCGCGGCGGTGGGTGCGATGGTGCTCGCCTGGGGCGGCAAGGGCCGTGGTCCGCGGGTCAGCCAGCGGGAGCGGGTGAACGCCCGGTTCCGCGGTGGACGCCCGTCGCCGCTGCCGGGGCCCGGGGTGTACGCGACGGCGAACTCGGTTGCCACGCCGGCGCTCCTGCCGGACGGCTCGATCGCTCCCGAGTCGCTTTCGGAACTGCTGGAGAGCGTTCCGGTGGAAGACGTGCTCGCCCAGCAGCGCCGGCAGCTCTCCTCCCCCTCCTCCGGAGAGCTCACCGGTGTCGGTGAGCCCGAGGAGGCCGCGGTGCCGAAGGCGGAGGGCGAGCAGTCCACGTCCGCTCCGCGGGGCGAGCAGCCGGAGACCAAGCACATCCCGACGCAGGAGGTCCGGCAGTGACTCCCACGTACTACTTGCTGCTGTCGGCGTTGCTGTTCAGCATCGGCGTGGTCGGAGTGCTGGTGCGCCGCAACGCGATCGTGGTCTTCATGTGCGTTGAGCTGATGCTCAACGCGGTCAACCTGACGCTGGTGACCTTCGCCCGGATCGCCGGAACGGTCGAGGGGCAGGTCATGGCTTTCTTCGTGATGGTCGTCGCGGCGGCTGAGGTGGTAGTCGGACTGGCCATCATCATGTCGATCTTCCGTACGCGTCGCTCGGCCTCGGTCGATGACGCCAATCTGCTGAAGTACTGAGAGGGCGCGTGGTGACGGCGATGACAGGTACCGGGGCATTTTTCGCGGCAGAACCCGGGGCGGCGGAGGCGGTCGCCGCCGCCGGGGCGGTGCAGCAGAACGCGTGGTTGTTGGTCGCTCTCCCGGCGCTGGGCGCGCTGGTGCTGCTGACGGCGGGCCGGCGCGCCAACGGCTGGGGCCATCTGCTCGGCTGCGCGACGGTGATCGCCGCGTTCGCTTACGGCTTGCTGCTGTTCGGGTCCGTGCTCGCGCTGCCGGCCGAGGAGCGGGTGCGCGAACTGCACCTGTTCTCCTGGATCCCGGTGAACGCCCTGCAGGTGGACTTCGGGTTGCGCATGGACCCGCTGTCGTTGGTGTTCGTGCTGCTGATCACCGGGGTCGGGGCGCTGATCCACATCTACTCGATCGGCTACATGGCGCACGACCAGCAGGGCCGCACCGGCCGGGACAACACCGAGCGGCGGCGGTTCTTCGGCTACCTCAACTTGTTCGTCGCCGCGATGCTGGTCCTGGTGCTGGGGAACAGCTTCGTGACGCTCTACCTCGGTTGGGAAGGCGTCGGTCTGGCCTCCTACCTGCTGATCGGCTTCTGGCAGCACCGACCGACGGCGGCCGCGGCGGCCACCAAGGCGTTCGTGATGAACCGGGTCGGTGACGTCGGCCTGGCCTTGGCCATCTTCCTGATGTTCGCGCAGCTGGGCACCACCCAGTACACCGAGGTGTTCGCCCGCGCCGGTGAGCTCTCCTCCGGCGCGCTGCTGGCCATCACCTTGCTGCTGCTGCTGGGCGCCTGCGGCAAGTCCGGTCAGGTTCCGCTGCACGCGTGGTTGCCGGACGCGATGGAAGGCCCCACTCCGGTGTCGGCGCTCATCCACGCCGCCACGATGGTCACCGCCGGGGTGTACCTGATCGCCCGGGCCAACCCGCTCTACACGCTGTCGCCGGGCGGCCAGCTCGCGGTCACCGTCGTCGGCGCGGTGACGCTGCTGGTGGGATGCGTCATCGGGTGCGCCTACGACGACATCAAGAAGGTGCTGGCGTACTCCACGGTCAGCCAGATCGGCTACATGATGCTGGCGGTCGGCCTGGGGCCGGCCGGTTACGCGCTGGGCATCATGCACCTGCTGACCCACGGCTTCTTCAAGGCCGGTCTGTTCCTCGGGGCCGGTTCGGTCATGCACGCCATGCACGACGAGGTCAACATGCGCAAGTTCGGTGGCCTGCACCGGTACATGCCGGTCACCTTCGTCACCTTCGGACTGGCCTACCTGGCGATCATCGGGTTCCCGTTCCTGTCGGGCTTCTACTCCAAGGACGCCATCATCGAGGCGGCGTTCGGCCAGGAGGGTTGGCGTGCTTGGGCGTTCGGTGGTGCCGCGCTGCTCGGTGCCGGTATCACCGCCTTCTACATGACCCGGTTGATGCTGCTGACCTTCTTCGGCGAGAAGCGCTGGGAGGGGTTGACGGCCAGCAACGGGGAACGCTTCCACCCGCACGAGTCGCCGACCGTGATGACCGCGCCGATGGTCGTGCTGGCGATCGGTTCGGTGGTGGCGGGGTTGTTCTTCGCCAGCGGTGACCGGTTGGTGACGTTCCTCAGCCCCTCCTTGGGCGAGCTGGCGGAGGCCGAGAGCACGGTGTTGCCGCACGCGCTGATCCCGGTTCTCACCGTCGGGATTTCCGCGCTCGGGGTGCTGGTGGCCTGGTTGCTGGTGGGCCGCAAGCCGGTGCCGGTGCAGCGGCCGGAGCGGGTCTCCGGAGTGGTGCGGGCTGCCCGGGAAGACCTGTACAGCAACAAGATCAACGAATTGCTCGCCGTCCGGCCGGCCTTCGGCCTCTCCCGCGCCGCGGTGGCTTTCGACCGCAGCGGGGTGGATGGCGCGGTGTCCGGGATAGCCCAGTTGTTCAACGCGGGTTCGCTGCGGATGCGGCGGCTGCAAACCGGGTTCGTCCGGTCCTACGCGCTTTCCATCCTCTTCGGCGGGATCGTGGTGATCGCCGCTCTGCTCGCGGTGGGGGTGCCGGCATGAGCACCAGGACGGTTCCCATCGCAGTTGCCGGCACCGCCGGCGGAGTCCGGCAAGACCCGTCTTCGGGACGTCGCACGGAGGAGAACCGATGACCTTGCTCCTCGCTCTGATCCTGCTGCCGCTGGCCGGTTCGGTGGTGGTGGCGCTGCTGCGGGCCAATCCCACCGCGGCCAAGTGGACCGCGCTCGGTTTTTCCTTGGTGGAGCTGCTGATCGCGGTGGCTGCCTGGGCGGCTTACGACCCGGCCGGTCCCCGGCTGCAGCTGACCAGTTCCCGGCCGTGGATCCCGGCGTTCGACATCCGGTGGTCGTTCGGGGTGGACGGCATCGCGCTGGTGATGATCGCGGTGATCGCGGTGCTCACCCCGCTGGTGCTGCTCTACAGCTGGAACGAGCGGTTGCCGCAGGGGCGCACCCACGGCGGGGTCTTCGGCCTGCTGCTGCTGGAGCAGGCGATCACCGTCGCGGTCTTCGCGGCCACCGACCTGTTCCTGTTCTACGTGCTCTTCGAGCTGATGCTGATCCCGATGTACTTCCTCATCGGGGGCTACGGCGGGGAGAAGCGCACCTACGCGGCGGTGAAGTTCTTCCTGTACTCGTTCCTCGGTGGACTGATCATGCTGGGGTCGGCCATCGGCGCTTACGTCTACAGTGCACAGGTCACCGGGCGGGGCACCTTCGACTGGGCCGCGCTGCAGCAGGTGCTCGCCGATGCGCCGCTGAGCGTGCAGGGCTGGTTGTTCGCCGGGTTCTTCGTGGCCTTCGCGGTGAAGGCGCCGCTGGTCCCGTTCCACACCTGGCTGCCGGACGCCGCGCAGCAGGCCCCGATCGGGGTGGCCGTGATCGTCGTCGGCGTGCTGGACAAGGTCGGCACGTTCGGCTTCCTGCGCTACAGCCTGCCGTTGACGCCGCAGGCCTCGCAGGCGCTGGCGCCGCTGGTGCTGGTGCTGGCGGTGCTCGGCGTGCTCTACGGTTCGCTGCAGGCGTTCGGCCAAACCGATCTCAAGAGGTTCATCGCCTACGTGTCGATCGCCCACTTCGGATTCATCGCGCTGGGCATCTTCGCCTTCACCTCGCAGGCGCAGGCCGGCTCGGTGTCCTACATGGTCAACCACAGCATCGCCACCGGCATGCTGATCCTGGTGATCGGGATGATCATCGCGCGTGGCGGCTCCACGCGGATCGCCGACTACGGCGGGATGGCGAAGGTGACGCCGCTGCTAGCCGGCACCTTGTTGATCGCCGGGTTGAGCACGTTGTCGCTGCCCGGCACGAACTCGTTCATTAGCGAGTTCCTGGTGCTGATCGGTTCTTTCCAAACCCGGCCGGTGTACACGGTGCTGGCCACGATCGGCATGGTGCTGGCCGCGGTCTACGTGCTGTGGCTGTACCAGCGGACCATGCAGGGGCCGGTGCGGGGCAGCGCGCTGCTCGGCGCTTCCGCCGGTCCGGGCACGGTGGCCGACCCGAACCGGGAGTCGGGCGCGCACCGGATGCGGATCTCGGACCTGGGTGTTCGCGAGATCGCCGTGTTGACTCCGCTGATCGTGCTGGTGATCGGTCTGGGTTTCTACCCGGCGCCGGTGCTCGACGTGATCAACCCGTCGGTCGGGGCGACTATGAGCGAGGTCGGCGTTGCCGACCCGGTGACCTCGCAGGGAGGTAACTGACAGTGGGTGCATTGGCGCAGCAATTCATCGGCATTCCGCCGATCGACTACGCGGCGATCGCTCCCGTGCTGGTGGTGTTGGGCGCGGCGTGCCTCGGCGTGCTGGTCGAGGCGTTCGTGCCGCGGCAGCAGCGGTGGCTGGTGCAGGTCGGGTTGGCGCTGGTGGCGATCGTGGTGGCCGGCGGGGCGCTGGCGCTGTACGCCAGCCAGGGGCGCCCCGGGGTCACGACGCTGGCGGGGACGATCGCGGTGGACCCGCCCGCGCTGTTCTTGTGGGGAACGCTGCTGGCGTTGTCGTTGGCGGCGATCCTGCTGATCGCCGACCGCTCGGTGGAGCCCGGGGGCGCCTTCGTGGCCGAGTCCCGGGCGGCCGAGGGGCCGGGGGCGATGAGCCGGGCCGCGGGCGCAGCGGTGGGGATGCGGACCGAGGTGTTCCCGCTGGCGCTGTTCTCGCTGGGCGGCATGATGATCTTCTGCGCCGCCAACGACCTGCTGACCATGTTCATCGCCCTGGAGGTGCTGAGCCTGCCGCTGTACCTGCTGTGCGGGCTGGCCAAGCGGCGGCGGCTGCTCTCCCAGGAAGCGGCGATGAAGTACTTCCTGCTCGGCGCGTTCTCCTCGGCGTTCTTCCTCTACGGGCTGGCGCTGCTGTACGGCTACGCCGGTTCGGTGCGGTTGGCGGCGATCGCGAACGCGACCGCGGCGTCGGACCGGTCGAGCACGCTGCTGTTCGCCGGTCTGGGGCTGCTGCTGATCGGGTTGTTGTTCAAGGCTTCGGTGGGGCCGTTCCACACCTGGACGCCGGACGTGTACCAGGGCGCTCCCACCGCTGTGACCGGTTTCATGGCGGCGTGCACGAAGGTCGCCGCGTTCGGGGCGATCCTGCGGGTGCTGCAGGTGGCCTTCACCGCGTCCTCCTGGGAGTGGCGGGGAGTGCTGTGGGCCATCGCGATCGCGTCGATGGTGATCGGGGTGGTGTTGGCGCTCACGCAGCAGGACATCAAGCGGATGATCGCCTACTCGTCGGTGGCGCACGCCGGGTTCATGCTGGTCGGTGCCATCGCGCTGACCGACCGGGGGCTTTCGGGCACGATGTTCTACCTGCTGGCCTACGGGTTCACCACGGTGGCGGTGTTCGGGGTCATCAGCTTGGTGCGGACCGCCGACGGCGAAGCCACCCAGCTCTCCGACTGGGCCGGGTTGGCGAAGCGTTCCCCGGTGCTGGCCTGGGTGTTCACCTTCCTGCTGCTGGCTCTCGCCGGGATCCCGCTGACCAGTGGCTTCGTGGGCAAGTTCGTGGTGTTCGAGGCCGCTCTGGCGGACGGGATGGCTCCGCTGGTGGTGGTGGCGCTGCTGGCCAGCGCGGCGGCGGCGTTCTTCTACCTCCGGGTGGTGGTGGTGATGCACTTCCGGGAGCCCGCCGAGGACGGTCCGACGGTGAGCGTGCCGGGTGCGTTCACGACAGCCGCGATTACGCTCGGTGTTGTGATGACCTTGCTTTTGGGGGTGCTGCCCACATTGGCCCTGGACTGGGCGAACGTCGGTACCTTCGTGTCGTAGAGTGCTCGCCCGTAGGGCGATCGTTGGGGGAGCGAAGGCGACGGTGACGTGAGCAGGCCAGCGGGAGACCCGATCAGCGGGCTGACCAGGGGTATGCCGGGTATTGAGATTGCCGACCAGGCGTTGGCCGAGTCGGTGCGGCAAGGTCTGGGACGGGTGGAGGAGCTGCTGCGCGAATCGGTGCAGAGCGATCTCCCGTTCGTGACCGAGACGTCGCTGCACCTGGTAGAAGCGGGCGGCAAGCGGATCCGTCCGCTGTTCACCTTGCTGGCCGCGCAGTTCGGCGATCCGTCGGCGGAGTTCGTGATCAAGTCCGCGGCGGCGGTGGAGCTGATCCACTTGGCCACGCTCTACCACGACGACGTGATGGACGAGGCCACGATGCGCCGCGGCGCGACCAGCGCGAACGCCCGCTGGGACAATTCGGTGGCGATCCTCACCGGGGACTTCCTGTTCGCCCGGGCCTCCGGGTTGGTCGCGGACCTGGGGCCGGAGGCCGGGCGGCAGATGGCGAAGACGTTCGCCGCGCTGGTCACCGGGCAGATGCGGGAAACGGTCGGTGTCGGACCGGACGAAGACCCGATCGAGTACTACCTGCAGGTGATCTACGAGAAGACCGGGTCGCTGATCGCCACGGCGGGTCGGTTCGGCGCGTTCTTCTCCGGCGCCTCGGACGAGCAAGTGCGGGTTCTGGAGCGGGTCGGCCGGATCATCGGCACGGCTTTCCAGATCTCCGACGACATCATCGACATCGCCTCACCGGCCACCGAGTCCGGCAAGACCCCGGGCACGGATCTGCGGGAGGGCGTCCGGACGCTGCCGATGCTGTACGCCCTGGCGGATCCGGGCACCAGCGACCGGCTGCGCGAGTTACTGTCCGGGCCGATCACCGAGGACGACGCGGTCGAGGAAGCGCTGGAGCTGTTGCGTGAGTCCAGCGGCTTGCCCAGGACTCGCGCCACGCTGGAGGAGTTCGCCGACGACGCCCGCAAGGAGCTGGCTTCGCTGCCGGACCACCCGGCGCGCGACGCGCTGGCCGGGCTTGTCGAGTACGTGCTCGAGCGCACTCGCTGATGCCTGCTTCGCATCGGTTGCGCAACGAGTGGGTCTCGGTCCCGGGGGATGCTCGAACCCGGTGGTTTCCCATTGCGTTGGAGGACGAGGACCGCTGAGGGATCTGCCGGTGCGCCGGAGCGGGTGCGCGAAAGCCCGGTAGTGGCTAAGGAGGGCAACCTTGACCTGGCTTTTCACCCAGGTTTGGCTGTGGAGTCTGTTCTCGTTCGGGCTTGGTTCGCTGATCACCTGGCTGCTCTTCGTGCGTCCCCTGCAGCGGCGGCTGGACCAGCTCCTGGCGGAGCCGGTGGAGGAGTTCGACTTCGAGCGCTCGCCGGTGGACCGGGATGCTCCGACGGAGACGATGGACAGCCCGCTCGGTTTGTTCGATCCGGATCCGGAGCCGGAGGAACCGGTCGAGGAGCCTCCGATGGGTGACTGGGATCGCAGGCCGCGGCCGTGGTTGCCGCTGGACCAGCAGCCCACCGAACAGCACGGGGGCAGGGCCCCGGTGCGGGGTGGCGAGTGCGAGCCGCGGACGGCGGGTCAGGAGTCGACGAAGCGGTTCCCCACCCCGCCGCAGCCGGAACCGCAGGTGCAGGAGCAGCCCGAACCGCAACCCCGGCCGCAGCCGGAGCCTCAACTCCAGTCGGAACCGCAGCCGGAGCCGCAGCGGTCGCAGTCGCCTTGGTTCGTGGCGCCCGAGGAGAGAACGCGTCCGGTGGAACCCGTCGGCGCGGCCGGCGAGGAGGAGGCGCGTGCTGAGGCGCCCGCCGCGGAGCCCGCTGAGGAACCGCCGGCGGAGGAAGGGGGCGCGTTGCCGCGCCGCACCCCGGGGGCGGGCCCGTACCCGGGCAAGGAACCGGGCAAGGACCCCGGCGGGAACGGGCCGCAGGTGAAGGGGCATTCGGCGTCCCGCCAGTACCACACCCCGGACTCCCCGGTGTACGACGAGATCGAAGCGGATGTCTGGTTCCGCACCGCCGAGGACGCCGAGATCGCCGGTTTCCGGCCGTGGAACGGCCGGCCGGTGCGCTGAATCACTTGTTGGTCTGCGGGGAACGTTCCAGGAGCCGGGACAGCACCACGGTGGAGACCGTGTGGTGGACGAAGTCCACCGAGCGCAGTCTTTCCAGCGCTTGTTCCAGGTGGGCGATGCTGGCCGCGCGCATGTGCACGATCGCGTCCGCTTGCCCGCTCACCGTGTAGGCGGCGACGACTTCCGGCAGGGGTTCCAGGCCGGAGCGGATGCGGTGCACCGGGACGTTGCCGTTGCAGTGCACTTCGACGAACGCTTCGGTGCCCCAGCCGAGCGCTTCCGGATCGACCACCGCGGTGAACCCCTGCAGGGTGCCGTTGTCCAGCAGTTTGTCCACGCGTCGTTTCACCGCGGGGGCGGAGAGCCCGACCTTGTTGCCGATTTCGGCGTAGCTGGCCCGGGCGTCCGCCACCAGGTGCGAAATGATCCGCTGATCCAGAGGGTCCATGCGCAACATTCTGCCGTATGCGGGTAACGGAAATGCGTTGATGAGTTGTCAAAAGCCATCTTAAATTTCGATTTATGACGGTCATCGCTGGTTATGCGCCTGATGCGTGCGCGGAGACCCCGCGGGCGAATCGGCGCCATTACGTGATGTGCCCGCCGAAGTACTTCACCGTTGAGTACTCGATCAACCCTTGGATGGATCCGGACGAACCCGTCGATGCCGACCTGGCGATGGCCCAGTGGGAAGAGCTGAAGAACACCTACGAGCGGCTCGGCCACCGGGTGGAGGTGGTGGAACCGCAGCCGGGCTTGCCGGACATGGTGTTCGCGGCGAACTCGGGCACCGTGATCGAGGGGCGCGTGCTGGGGGCGAAGTTCCGGGCCCCGCAGCGGGCAGCGGAGGCCGAGCACTTCCGCCGCTGGTTCCTCGCCCGCGGCTACCACCAGCTGGTGATGCCCTCTCGGGTCAACGAGGCGGAAGGGGATTTCGCCTGGACGGGGCAGGTGCTGCTGGCCGGTTCCGGGTTCCGCACCGATCCGGCGGCGCACGCCGAGGCGCAGGAAGTGCTCGGGGTTCCGGTGGTGTCGCTGCAGCTCGTCGATCCGCGCTACTACCACCTGGACACCGCGCTGTTCGTGCTGCGCAAGGGGGAACGCCCGCAGATCGCCTACTTCCCGGAGGCGTTCTCGGAGGGGTCCCAGCGGGTGCTGCAGCGGATGTTCCCGGACGCGGTCACCGCTACCGCGGAGGACGCGGCGTGCCTGGGGCTGAACGGGGTCTCGGACGGTCTGCACGTGGTGCTGCCGAAGGAGGCGACCCGGCTCGCCGGCGAACTGCAGGGGCGCGGTTACGAGCCGGTGCTGGTGGACATCTCCGAGCTGCGCAAGTCCGGGGGCGGGCCGAAGTGCTGCACGATGGAGCTGCACTGAGCTGAGCAGGGGGAGCCCGGGCGTCCGCGGACGCCCGGGCTCAGCTGTCACTGCTCCAGCACGGCCTGAACGCCCAGCTCGACCTTGATGGTGGGGCCGACCACCGCGATGCCCTTGGCGAGGGTGGCCTGCCAGTTCACCGAGTAGTCGTCCCGTCGCAGCTGGGTGGTGGCGGTGCCGGCGACTCGCATGTCGCCGTCGATGTCGGGGCCTTGCCACTTGCGCTGCCCCAGGTAGTTCGTCTCCAACTGCACCGGCCGCGTGGTGCCGCGGATGCTCAGCTGGCCGTCGATGGTCCACAGGTTGGACCGCACGTGCGTGAACCGGTCGCCGACGAAGTACAGGTGCGGGTAGTTCTCCACGTCGAAGAAGTCCGCCGACCGCAGGTGCTCGTCGCGCTTCTCCACACCGGTGTCGATGCTGGAGGCGTCGATGACCACCTCGATGCGGGAGTCCTGGATCCGCGGCGCCACGTCCACCACGCCGTCGAAGCGCTTGAACATGCCGTGGATCAGGGACATGCCGATGTGCTGGGCGACGAACCGGATCTCGGTGTGGTACGGGTCGAACCGGTAGCGGCCGGGCTGGGGGAGTTCCAGCGAGGCGTCGGGTTCCAGCTGGACGCGGCCCAGCTGGGTGTGCCGGTTGACGCGGATCTCGACCTGGGTGGTGAACCGCCGGAAACCGCTGGCGGTGATCGCGACCTTGTGGGTTCCGGGGGACAGCGCCGTGGCGAAGTAACCGTACTGGTCGGTGGTGCCTTCAGCGATGGGCTGGCTCATCCGGTCCACGACCGTCACGGTCGCGTCGGGGAGCAGCTGTCCGTTGGTGTCGTGGACCTGGCAGGTCAGCACACCGCTGTCGAGTGGTGTCGGGGGGAGAATAGAGCCGCCGGAGCGCGACGGCCCGCCCTCGCCGGTCGACCGACGTCGACGCAGCTTGGCGAAAATCATCTGCTTCCCTTCTGTCAGTTCGGGGCTGACGAGGTTGCGAAATCAACTACTGGCTGGCAATGCTAAGCATGTCTGTGTAACCAATTGATCATCTCCCCCTCGTTGCCTTCAGCACACCTGGTCAGCGGAACTTCGGTCGACGCCGGCTCGTTTTCACGATGAGCTGCAAAAACACCAGGAGTCCGGTCGGACTGCTGAAGTGGCCCAGTCGGTGTCCCTGAGCGGAGGCGGATACGTGCGCAGTCAGTTCAACGGCCTGAAAACCGCGCTGCTACTGGGGTCGATGAGCGCGATCGTCCTGCTGGTCGGCGCCGTGTTCGGCCGCACCGGCCTGGTCGTCGCGCTGATCGTGGCCCTGGGGATGAACGGCTACGCGTACTTCAACTCGGCCAACCTGGCCCTGCGGGCGATGCGGGCCCAGCCGGTCTCCGAAGCGGAGCAACCGGTGATGTACCGCATAGTGCGGGAGCTGGCGACCTCGGCCAAGCAGCCGATGCCCCGGCTGTACATCAGCCCGACGCAGGCCCCGAACGCGTTCGCCACCGGGCGCAACCCGCGCAACGCCGCGGTGTGCTGCACGGCCGGCATCCTGGAGCTGCTGGACGAGCGCGAGCTGCGGGCGGTGCTGGGGCACGAACTGGCGCACGTCTACAACCGGGACATCCTGATCTCTAGCGTGGCCGGCGCGTTGGCGAGCGTGGTGACGTTCCTGGCGAACTTCGGCATGTTCTTCGGCCTGGGCGGCAGCGACGAGGAGCGGCCGAACCTGTTCGCGGTGCTGTTGACGTCGTTGCTCGGCCCGGTGGCCGCGGGCGTGGTGCAGATGGCGGTGAGCCGCTCGCGGGAGTACCAGGCCGACGCCTCGGGCGCGCAGTTGACCGGGGACCCGCTGGCGTTGGCTTCCGCGTTGCGGAAGCTGGAGATGGGGACCCAGGCGGCTCCGTTGGCTCCGGAGCCGCAGGTGGTGTCCCAATCGCACTTGATGATCGCCAACCCGTTCCGGCCCGGTGAGCGGCTGGCCCGGCTGTTCTCCACCCACCCGCCGATCAGCGACCGGGTGCGCCGGCTGGAGGGCATGGCCGGCCGCCAGCTCCACAGCTGAACGGCTCAGCCCTGCGCCCCCGCTGCTCGGGCCACGCTCATCACGTACTCGCCGTAGCCCGACTTGGCGAGCGCGGCGCCCAGCGCGAAGCACTCGTCAGGGGAGATGAAGCCCATGCGCAGGGCGATCTCCTCCAAGCACGCGATCCGCACGCCCTGGCGGTGCTCCAGCACCTGGACGAATTGGGATGCTTCCACGAGGGAGTCGTGGGTGCCGGTGTCCAGCCACGCGAATCCCCGGCCGAGCTGGGTGAACTTGACCCGGCCCTGCTCGAGGTAGGTCAGGTTCACATCGGTGATCTCCAGCTCGCCGCGCGCCGAGGGGGTGAGCCCCTTGGCGATGTCCACGACCTGGTTGTCGTAGAAGTACAGGCCGGTGATGGCCATGTTGGACTTGGGCTGCTGCGGCTTCTCCACGATGGAGACGAGGTTGCCCTCGTCGTCCACCTCGCCGACGCCGTAGCGCTGGGGATCGCGGACCGGGTAGCCGAACAGGGTGCACCCGTCCAGCTCGGCGGCCGACTGCTGGAGGATCCGGGAGAAGCCCTGGCCGTAGAAGATGTTGTCGCCGAGGACGAGGGCCACCGAGTCGTCGCCGATGAAGTCGGCGCCGATGATGAACGCTTCGGCGAGTCCGTTCGGTTCGGGCTGTTCGGCGTAGCTGAGCTGGATGCCGAACTGGGTGCCGTCGCCCAGCAGGCGCTGGAACAGCGGCAGGTCGGCCGGAGTGGAGATCACCAGGACGTCCCGGATGCCGGCCAGCATCAGCACCGACAGCGGGTAGTACACCATCGGCTTGTCGTAGACCGGCAGCAGCTGCTTGGACACGGCCTGGGTGAGCGGATGCAGCCGGGTGCCGCTGCCCCCGGCCAGCACGATTCCCTTCAAGTCCGATTCCCTCCCGGGATCACCGGTAATTCTCGAACTGGAGGGCGACTTCGAAGTCGGCGGCTTTGAGCAGTTGGATCACCGCCTGCAGGTCGTCCTTCTTCTTGCTGGAGACCCGCAGCTGGTCGCCCTGGATCTGCGCCTGCACCCCCTTGGGGCCTTCGTCGCGGATCTTCTTGCTGATCTTCTTGGCGACCTCCTGGGAGATGCCCTGCACGATCTTGCCGGTGACCTTGAACACCTTGCCGGAGCTGGTCGGTTGCCCGATGTCCAGCGCCTTGAGCGAGATGCCCCGCTTGACCAGCTTCTCCTTGAAGACCTCGATGGCGGCCTTGCAGCGCTCTTCGGTTTCCGATTCGAGGGTGACCGCGTTCTCACCGGACCACTGGATCTTGGTTCCGGTGCCGCGGAAGTCGAACCGGTTGGCGAGTTCCTTGGCGGCCTGGTTCAGCGCGTTGTCGACCTCCTGGCGGTCGACCTTGCTCACCACGTCAAACGACGAGGTCGCCACGTGCTACCTCCTGGTGTGGGGGGAGTTCGTCCTGTGCCGATACGCTACCCGTCCACCCCCGTTGGATTCCGGTAGATGGCGGTATGTATCCTCTGAGTCGCAAGCTTCGCTTGCTCCGCCGGGTTGCCCGAGTGGCCAAAGGGAGCTGACTGTAAATCAGCCGGCACTGCCTACGGAGGTTCGAATCCTTCACCCGGCACTTCGAACGGGACCGGACCGGTGAGATCACCGGTCCGGTCCCGTTTTTTGGCCAGGAACCTGCGTGCTGGCCGGTTCGCCCTGGTTGGGCGGGCCATGGACCAGAGCATGGCCCGCGACTCTGTCACGCCTCCGCTTCGTAGTGGAACACCAGGTCGTTGGCGCGCATCAAGCCGTCGTTGAGGGCCTGGCGCGACTGCTCCGGCAGGGTGTCGGCGAAGTTCGGTCCGGCCGCTTTGACCAGCACCATCAGCCTCTTGGCGATGCCGCGGGCCTGGGTGAGCCGGACCTCCTCGGCCGCCAGCGCTCTGCGGGAGTCGTCGATGAGCTTGTGGTAGCGGTGGTTGAGCTCGGCGTGCTCGGCCACGACGTCGAGTGCCGCTGCCAAACCGGTCAGTTCACTGGTGCGGATTTGGACCTGGTACGGGTCAGACACGAGCCACCAGCTTAGGGGAAGAGGGGGGCCGCCTGTCGTGTTCGCGTCGGGCGGGCTGGTCCAGCGGGATTTCCGGCTAGTCTGAGGTGGTGGCGATCGATCGAGCGGCCCGGGCGCGCCGCCGCTGGCAGCGGCGCGCGGCCCAGCGGGCGGTGGAGGCCGCTGGCTCCCGGGGTTCTGCCGTGCTGGGGGTGGAGGGCCTGTTCAGCACCGGGGCCCGGCACCAGCTGGAGCACTTGGCCTGGGTGGAGGTTGCCCGGGAGGACGAGCGGGAGTCCGGTGGTGAGCCGACCGGCTCCCAGGTGATCCGGTTGCGCCGGCGATGAGCCGACAGCCGGGTGCGGGCCGATCAGCGCGCTGCGTATGTTCGGTGCGTGGGATCGAGCGCGTCTCCGGCCGGGTCTGCCGATGATGTCGGACCCAGTTATCGCAGCCAGCGGTACTGGCTGCGCTACCAGCGGTTCTTCCCCGGATCACTGCGCACGGACCTGGCCAGCGCGCCGACCGAGGAGTGGATGTCCTGGCGCGGTCGCCGGCTGCACGTCGACCGGGTGGCTCGCCCCGACGCGCCGGCCAAGCTGATCGCGCTGCACGGCATCGGCAGCTACGGGCGGATGCTCGCCGCGTACGGGCGGTTGCCGGCGTTCGCCGACCTCGAGTTCATCGCCCCCGACCTGCCGGGGTTCGGGTTGTCGGCGCGGTCGCTGCGCTCCCCGGTCTACCGGGATTGGGTGGAGTGCGCGACCGAGCTGGTCGCCGCTGAGCGGCAGCGGGACGAGCGGCCGGTGGTGCTGTTCGGGGTGAGCACCGGGGGACAGCTGGCTTACGAGGTGGCGGCCCGCTCCGGTGGCGGGGTGTCCGCGGTGATCGCGACCTGCCTGTTCGACGTGCGGCAGCGGGTGGTGCGGCGGTGCCTCGTCACCCGGCCCGCGCTGGCGTCGAGCTCGGGGGCGCTGCGGTTGGTGCCGTGGCCGCTGTCCGCCCTCCGGCTCCCGGTGAACCGGCTGACCAACGTCGCGGCGATCGCCAACCACACGCAGTTCGCCAACTTGGTCTGGGCGGACCCGCTGGCCGGCAGCAGGGGGCTGTCCCTGGCTTTCGTGCGCAGCTGGTTGGCCGGTCGTCCCGGGACTGCCCCGGAGAGCTATTCCGGGCCGCCGCTGCTGCTGGCCTGCCCGGAGGAGGACGGCTGGGTGCCGCCGCTGTTCTCGCAGCGGTTCTGCGCCCGGTTGCCGGCGGAGACCAGATCGGTGCGGCTGCGGGGGACCGGGCACCTGCCGCTCGAGGAATCGGGGTTGGCCGACCTGGACCGGGCCGTGTTCGACTTCTTCGACGAGTTCCGCTTCTGGTAGCCGATCGGTGGAGGTGCTACCGAGGAGCCGAAGTCGTTCACGGTGCGTGTTCCGGCTGCGAGTCGTTGCCCCCTGCTCAGGTTGCTGCGTTCATCATCACAATTACGAGAAGTAACAAGCTGTTTTGGCTGTTGACCGCGCGTCATCCGGACGAAAAGCATTTGCCCTGCTCAGCCGGGAAGTACCGGGAAGCGGTGCAGACCAGGTCGCTCCGGCGGCTCACCCACATACCGCAATGGAGACGAACGGGCTCTGGTCAACGGCGGCGATCATAAGTCACGATCACCCGTTAGACAGATGGTGTGCTGGCCAGAGAGGGGCGTGGATGGTCGAGCGTCAGCGCTCCGAGAGCAGGCACGCCAGGACGAGCGCAACCCGGCCCCCGGTCCGCGCCGAAGTGGAACCGCAGCGGCGGCGGATCTTCCTCCTGTTCTCCAGCCTGCTGCTCGGTGCCGGTATCTGCGCTTCGATCGGCACCGCGGTGTGGATCCCCTCGGTGTACAGCTCGGACCTGCTGCTCATCGGTCCGCTGCTGGTGATCGGTTTCCTGCTGGCCGAGTACCTGAGCATCAACCTGGACGTCAAACGGGTCGGCTGGACCATCTCCTTCTCCGAGATCCCGCTGATCCTGGGGTTGCTCACCGCTCCTTTCGAAGTGGTCCTGGCGGCCAACCTGCTCGCCGGGCTCGGCGCCCAGGTGGGGCGGCGGGCGGGCAGCCACGTCCCCTACAACACCGCGGTCCTGTGCCTGGAGATCGCCATCCCGTTCAGCGTTTCGCACGGGGTGTCGCAGCTCACCGAGCAGGTGGCTCCGCACTGGTTCGGCCCGGTGGTCGGCACCCTCACCTCTTCCCTGCTCAGCTGCGCCTTCGCCCTGGGGGCCCTGCACGTGCTCGGCGGCTCGATGCGGGTCACGGCCGGCCTGCGGCTGGCCGTGCGCACCCTGGCGGTCGGGCTGCTCAACACTTCGGTGGGGCTGGTGAGCTACCAAGTGGCGAGCTCCACCACCTGGGGGTGGCTGCTGGTGTTCCTCGTGGCGACCGCGGTGCTCGGGCTCTACCGGGCCTACTCGGGGCTGCTGCGGGAGCAGCAGGACTTGGAAGCGCTCAGCGAGGTCAGCCTCAGCGTTTCCCGGTACGCCCGGCCGCAGCAGAACCGCCCCGACGACAGCGGTGGGCTGTCGCTCGCCGAGTGGGAGCCGCTGGCCGAGCGCATCCGCGAACAGCTCAACGCCACCCGGGTGGTGATGCGGCTGCGGTTGGGGCTGAGCGGTGAGGTCAGCACGCTGGTGGCGGGCAAGCCGATGCCGGAGGGGGCTCGGGTGGCCGCGACCAGCGCGCTGCGGGACGATCCGCTGCTGCAGCTGCCGGGCAGCCACGTCAGGTCGTTCCGGATGCCGGAGGCGCCCGAGGAGGTGCGCAAGGCGCTGCGGCAGCGCGGGGCCTACGAGGCGCTGGTGGTGCCGCTGCGCGGAACCACCCAGCTGCTCGGCGCGGTGGAGGTGCACGACCGGGTCAGCAGGTGGCGCGGTTTCGGGAGGGCCGAGGTCCGCCTGCTGCACACCCTGGCGAACCACCTGGCGACCGCGATGGACAACCGCCGGTTGCTGGCCAGGCTGCGGCACGACGCCTACCACGACCCGCTGACCGGCTTGCTCAACCGGATCGGTTTCCGCGACCTGGCCGCGGACGAACTGCGCAACGGGCACACCGCCGTGGTGCTGCGCATCGACTTGGACGTGCCGAGCACGGTGAGCGAAGCGCTCGGCTACACCTGGGCGGACCGGATGGTGGTGGCCGCGGGGCAGCGGTTGCGCGAGGAACTGGGGGACGTCCCGGTGGCCCGCCTGGAGGCCAACTCGTTCGCCGTGCTGCTGCTGGACGCGCCGGCGGGGCAGCCGCACGAGCTCGCCCACCGGCTGCGCTCGGTGCTCTCCCGGCCGTACCCGCTGAACCGGATCGTGGTGGAGGCCACCGGGGTCGCCGGGTACGCGTCGTCGGCGGCCCCGGACGCCGACGACGTGGACAAGTTGCTGCAGCACGCCGACGTCGCGGTGCGGGCCGCCCGCAACAGCGAGGACAAGGTGCGCGCCTACGACCCGGCGATGGGGCAGGTCTTCCTGCGCCGCTTCCAGCTGGTCACCCAGTTCCGGCAGGCGCTGGAGTCCGGCCAGATCCAGGTGGCCTACCAGCCGAAGGTCTCGCTGCCGGAGCGGCAGGTCATCGGGGCGGAGGCGCTGGTCAGATGGGTGCACCCGGAGTACGGGCGGCTCAGCCCGGACGAGTTCGTGCCGGTGGTGGAGGCCACCGGGCTGGTGGACGCGCTCACCGCCTTCGTCCTGGAGCGCGCGCTGACCAAGGTGCGCCAGTGGTTGGACCGGGGGCTGCGGATGTCGGTGGCGGTCAACCTCTCGGTGCGCAACCTCGCCGACGAATTCCCGGACCGGGTGCGGGGCGCCCTGTACCGGCACAAGGTGCCGCCCGAGCTGCTCACCTTCGAGCTCACCGAGTCCAGCGTGATGGAGGAGCCGGAGCGCGCCCTGCCGGTGCTGCGCAGGCTGCACGCCATAGGCGTGGTGCTGGCGGTGGACGACTTCGGCACCGGCTACTCGTCCCTGGCCTACCTGCGGCAGTTGCCGGTGGACGAGGTGAAGATCGACAAGAGCTTCGTGCTGGGGATGGGCACCGATCTCGGCGACATGGCGGTCGTCCGGTCGATCGTCGAGCTGGGGCACAACCTGCACCTGGTGGTGGTCGCCGAGGGCGTGGAGGACGACGCCGCCCGCGAGCAGCTCGTCGAGCTGGGCTGCGATGTGGCCCAGGGGTACCTGATCTCCCGACCGCTGTCCGAGGAACGCCTGGAGGCGTGGTTGCAGGCGCGCACCCGCCGCAGCAAAGGCAGCTGTGCTGAGACGGTGCTCACACTTCTTCCGTGAAAATGTCCGATTCCGTGGCAAAATGGGTTCTGACCAGGGGTTTTGAAAAAGGTACCCCCCCTTTTCAAGCCCCCGGGAGGGCCATGTAAAGTCTTAATCGCTCGGCAAGAGCAACGCCCCAATAGCTCAGTCGGCAGAGCGTCTCCATGGTAAGGAGAAGGTCTACGGTTCGATTCCGTATTGGGGCTCGAGAAACAGCCGCGGTGCTCGATAGCTGGGTGCTGTGGCTGTTTTGCATGGGATATCCTGTGCTCACGGCACTGGGTATCCAGGCATGGCGGTGTAGCTCAGTCGGTAGAGCAAGCGGCTCATAATCGCTGTGTCGCCGGTTCAAGTCCGGCCACCGCTACCAAGCCGCAGGTCCGCGCAGTTCCGGGCGGGCCAGTCAGGAACCAGGATCGAGGAGAGAAAGGCACCTCCGTGGCCGCCACCGACGTTCGTCCCAAGATCACGCTGGCGTGCGAGGAGTGCAAGCACCGCAACTACATCACCAACAAGAACCGGCGGAACGACCCCGACCGGTTGGCGTTGAAGAAGTTCTGCCCGAACTGCGGTACGCACCGGACGCACAAGGAAACCCGCTGACGCGGACCTGATACCAGCTTCATTCGAGGGCTTGCCTGGTCAGGGCAAGCCCTCGTTTTTCGTCCGGCACGCTCCACCGATCTCCCTCGGCGCCTGCGGTAGCCTGCGCATGTGCCGCTAGATCCGTCATTCATCGGACGTTCTTACCCGTCCACCGAGCCGTACGAAGTCGGGCGGGAGAAGATTCGGGAATTCGCCGACGCGATCAAGGACGATTCCCCGCTGTACCGGGACGCCGAAGCGGCCAAGGCCGCCGGCTACCCGGACGTGATCGCCCCGCCGACCTTCGCGGTGATCCTGTCCATGCGCGCCCACGACGTGATCGTGGGCGACGAGCAGCTCGGCTTGGACTACAGCCGGGTGGTGCACGGGCAGCAGGAGTTCACCTACCAGCGGCCGATCTGCGCCGGAGACCAACTGGTCACCACCGCGCGGGTGGCCGACATCAAGACCCGGGCCGGGAACGACTTCCTCACCGTGGAGGCCGAGATCAGCACGGTGTCCGGGGAACCGGTCTGCACCGCCACGTCCATGCTGGTGGCCCGAGGGGCCGGCGCCGAAGGGGGGAACGCCTGATGCCGCGGTTGTCCGAAGTGGCGGTGGGGGACGAACTGCCCGGGCTGGAGATCACCGTCACCCGCGCGGACCTGGTGCGGTACGCCGGCGCTTCCGGTGACTTCAACCCCATCCACTGGAACGAGCGGTTCGCCAAGGAGGTCGGTCTGCCGGACGTGATCGCGCACGGCATGCTCACCATGGCGCTGGCCGGCCAGGTGGTCACCAAGTGGACCGGGGATCCCGGTGCGCTGCTCCGCTACGGCGTGCGGTTCACCCGCCCGGTGGTGGTCGCGGACGACGACACCGGTGCGGTGGTCGAGTTGACGGGCAAGGTCGCGGCCAAGAACGACGACGGCACGGTGAAGGTGAACATCACGGCGCGCAGCGCCGGGCAAGGCGTGCTCGGCGGGGCCAGCGCCACGGTCCGCCTGCCCGACTGAACGCGCTGCGGGAGTGCGCAGTCCCCGCCGGGTGGCTGGAACTGCGCACCGCGCCTCACTCGGCTTCGCGCAGCAGCTCGCCCATGCGCCGCACGCCTTCGACGAGGTCGTCGTCGCCGAGGGCGTAGGACATGCGGAAGTAGCCGGGGGTGCCGAACGCCTCCCCGGGCACCACCGCGACCTCGGCGTGCTCCAGGACCAGTTCGGCCAGCTGCACGCTGGTCTCCGGGCGCACGCCGCGGATCTCCTTGCCGAGCAGCCCCTTCACCGACGGGTAGGCGTAGAAGGCCCCCTGCGGCTCGGGGCAGCTGATGCCGGGGATCTCCGAGAGCATCTCGACGATCTTGCGGCGCCGCCGGTCGAAGGCGGCCCGCATCTCCGCCACCGCGTCCAGCGAGCCGGACACGGCTTCCAGCGCCGCCCGCTGGCTGACGTTGGAGACGTTCGAGGAGAGGTGGGACTGCAGGTTGGTGGCGGCCTTGATCACATCGGTCGGGCCGATCATCCAGCCGACCCGCCAGCCGGTCATCGCGTAGGTCTTGGCGACTCCGTTGAGGACGATGCAGGTGTCGGCCAGTTCCGGCACCACCGCCGGCATGGAGACGTTCCGGGCGTCGCCGTAGACGAGGTGCTCGTAGATCTCGTCCGTGACGACCCAGATGCCGTGCTCAACGGCCCACCGGCCGATCGCTTCCACCTGTTCGGGCGGGTAGATCGCCCCGGTCGGGTTGGAGGGCGAGTTGAACAGCAGCACCTTGGTGCGCGGGGTGCGGGCGGCTTCCAGCTGCTCCACGGAAGCCAGGTAGCCGGTCGATTCGTCGGTCGGCACGACCACCGGGACACCGCCGGCGAGGGTGATCGCTTCCGGGTAGGTGGTCCAGTAGGGCGCCGGCAGCAGCACCTCGTCGCCCGGGTCCAGCAGGGTCTGGAAGGCTTGGTAGACGGCCTGCTTCCCGCCGTTGGTGACCAGGACCTGGCTGGGCTCGACGGTGTAGTCGGAGTCGCGCTTGGTCTTGTCGGCGATCGCCTGGCGCAGCTCCGGCAGGCCCGCGGCGGGGCTGTAGCGGTGGTTCTTCGGGTCGGTGCACGCGGCGACGGCGGCGTCCACGATCGCCTGCGGCGTCGGGAAGTCGGGCTCGCCGGCGCCGAAGCCGATCACCGGGCGGCCGGCGGCCTTGAGGGCCTTGGCCTTGGCGTCGACGGCGAGGGTGGCGGATTCGCTGATGCCACCGATGCGTGCGGACACCCGCGGCTTCGTACTTTGCTGATTTGTTTCAGGTGCGGCCATACTTGCATCCTGGCAGACCGGATGGCTGCTCTTCCGGCACTCCCCACCTGCGGGAAGGTCGCCGCCGATCGCTTACCGGGATGCGGTTGGAGAGTGGTCATCAGCGTGCCGTACACTAGCCGAACTGAGACACCTGCTAGGATCGTGCGCGAGTACTGGGAGGCGTCAGTACATCGCGGTCAGTACCTGGCCGCTGAAGGGGTGTAGCTCAATTGGCAGAGCAGCGGTCTCCAAAACCGCAGGTTGCAGGTTCAAGTCCTGTCACCCCTGCGTCGATGCGACGGTGAGCGGAGGAAGGCTGTGAGCGAGGACCGCGAGCAGGGCCGGGAGGGGCGCAACGAGGACGCCCGTCCGTCCGGCGCTGCGGCCCGGCGCGAACGTCGTTCCTCTGCCCGCCCGGCGAGCCGGAAGGGCCGGGCTGGGGGATCGGGCTCCACCAAGCCCGGTTCCGCACGCACAACTGAGTCCAAAGGTCGGCCGACTCCGGCGCGGAGCGGTCGGCAGGGTCGGGTTTCGCCGGTCCGGCGGGTCGGACGCTTCCTTCGCGAGGTCGTCGCCGAGCTGCGGAAGGTCATCTGGCCAACCCGGAAGGAGTTGGTGACCTACACGCTCGTGGTGCTGGTCTTCGTCAGCGCCATGGTGGCGTTCGTGGCCGGTCTGGACGTGCTCTTCGCAAAGGGCGTGCTCTGGTTGTTCGGCTGAACATCTCCGGGCCCGCGCGGAGAGTGGGTACGGCGATGCTAAATAACCCGGCACGCAACGCACGAGAGGAAGCGAGACCGACTGTGACCTCCGAAGAGGGCCAGGAATCCACCGGCCTCACCAACGAGCAGGTGCACGCCGAGGCCGACCAGGCCGCTGAGGCGTCGGCCGCGGACTCGGTCGAGGCTGCTTCGGACAGCGCCGACTCCGGCGAGGACACCAGCTCGGCCAAGGACAGCGCTCAACCGTCCGACCAGGCCGGATCCGAGGAAGCCGAATCCGAAGAAGAACCGGACCCGGTTCAGGAGCTGCGGGACGCGCTGCGTCGCGCTCCTGGCCAGTGGTACGTCGTGCACTCCTACGCGGGGTACGAGAACAAGGTCAAGAGCAACCTGGAGACTCGTATCCAGACCCTCGACATGGAGGACTACATCTTCCAGGTCGAGGTGCCCACCGAGGAAGTCGCTGAGATCAAGAACGGCCAGCGTAAGCTGGTGCAGCGCAAGGTGCTTCCGGGCTACATCCTGGTCCGGATGGAGCTCAACGACGAGTCCTGGGCAGCGGTGCGCAACACCCCGGGTGTCACCGGCTTCGTCGGAGCCACCTCGAAGCCGTCGCCGCTGTCCCTCGACGAAGTCCTGAAGTTCCTTGCTCCGCAGGTCGAGAAGCCGAAGGCGGAGAGCAAGAAGGCCAAGGCTGAGGCAGCTCAGCCCACGGTCGAGGTCGACTTCGAGGTGGGCGAGTCGGTCACCGTCATGGACGGTCCGTTCGCGACCTTGCCGGCGACGATCAGCGAGGTCAACCCCGACACCCAGAAGCTCAAGGTGCTGGTGTCGATCTTTGGCCGGGAAACTCCGGTTGAGCTGTCGTTCAACCAGGTCTCCAAGATCTGACCCACGTCCTCCGCGGAAGTGGGGGCTGTGCGGTGGTTGGCAGGACTGCCGCGCAGCGGCGGGCGGGCCGGCATCGGCTCGCCTGGTCCGGCTTCGGAACGTCGAAGCAGGTAACCGGATAGCTCTGAGACACAGGAAGCAAAATGCCGCCCAAGAAGAAGAAGCTGGCAGCGATCATCAAGCTGCAAATCCAGGCTGGTCAGGCTAACCCGGCGCCGCCAGTTGGTCCGGCTCTGGGTCAGCACGGCGTCAACATCATGGAGTTCTGCAAGGCCTACAACGCCGCGACCGAGAACCAGCGCGGCAATGTGGTGCCGGTCGAGATCTCCGTTTACGAAGACCGCTCCTTCGACTTCAAGCTGAAGACCCCGCCGGCCGCCAAGCTGCTGCTGAAGGCCGCGGGTGTGCAGAAGGGCAGTGGCCAGCCGCACAAGAACAAGGTTGGCAAGGTCACCATGGACCAGGTCCGCGAGATCGCGGAGACCAAGATGGCTGACCTCAACGCCAACGACCTCGACCAGGCCGCGAAGATCATCGCCGGTACCGCCCGTTCCATGGGGCTGACCGTCGAGGGCTGAAGCTGCCACGGCAGCGTGGGAGGGCGTGCGCAGCCCGACCAACCACAACTGATCCACCTGCGATAGGGACAGAAATGGCAAAGCGCAGCAAGGCATACCAGCAGGCGGCCGAGCTGGTCGACCGGACGCGTCTGTACACGCCGATGGAGGCCGCCGAGCTGGCGAAGAAGACCGCCAAGACCAAGATGGACGCTACCGTCGAGGTAGCGATGCGGCTGGGTGTCGACCCCCGCAAGGCGGACCAGATGGTCCGGGGCACCGTGAACCTGCCGCACGGCACTGGTAAGACCGCCCGCGTCATCGTGTTCGCCGTTGGTGAGAAGGCCGCCGAGGCCGAGGCCGCCGGGGCGGACGCGGTTGGTTCCGACGACCTGATCGAGCGCATTCAGGGCGGCTGGCTCGATTTCGACGCGGCGATCGCCACCCCGGACCAGATGGCCAAGGTCGGCCGGATCGCGCGGGTGCTCGGTCCGCGCGGCCTGATGCCGAACCCCAAGACCGGCACGGTCACCCCGGACGTCACCAAGGCGGTCCGGGACATCAAGGGCGGCAAGATCAACTTCAAGGTCGACAAGCAGGCCAACCTGCACATCATCATCGGCAAGGCTTCGTTCGACACCGAGAAGCTGGTGGAGAACTACGCCGCCGCGCTGGACGAGATCCTGCGCGCCAAGCCGGCGGCCTCCAAGGGCCGTTACCTGAAGAAGGTCACCTTCACCACGACGATGGGTCCGGGCATCCCGGTGGACCCGACCCAGACTCGGGGTCTGGTGCAGGCTTCTGCCTGAGCCATCACGGGTTCAGCGAGGTGGGTCGGACGTTGGGCCGGCCCACCTCTTCGCTTTTGCGGGACGGATCACCGGCACAGCGGGTCGTCGAACCCGTACCCGGTGATCTTCCACCCCCCGCTGTTGTTCTGGGTGAGCTCGAAGCTGCCGAGTTCCGGGCCCCCGCTGATCTTCACCCGGCAGTGGTGCACCACGGCCTTGCCGTTGGCTTCTTGCAGCGCGTCCGAGTTGAACCCGGGGGTGGCGTACTCGCCGGGGACGGTGATCTGCGAGCTCAGCGCGCGGGCGGCGGCCGCGCAGTCCGGTGCGTTGTGCACTTGGGCGAACGCGGCTTGGCCGGAGGGGGTGAACAGCATGCAGGCCTGGTCCGGTTGTGGCCCGCGCAGGTACTTGAAGACGCCGTGGACGGTCTCCAGGGGGCGGGCGGGGGCCACCGAGGCCGCGTCGGGCGGGATGCTGCCGCTGCCCGAGTTGCTGGAGCTGCCGCCGCTGAGGAACCAGGCGAGCAGGTACGGCAGCAGCAGGATGGCCAGCAGCAGGTAGAGCAGTCTGCGGACGAGCTTGAAGCGGAGGACGCGCAGCACCGGTTTCCACCACGGCCTGCGTCCGGTGCCGGTGGCGGTGGGTCGCGGGCCGGTGGGGTCTGCGGCGCGTTCGCCCCGTTTCCACTCCTGGAACTTCTTGAACTCCAGGAACTCCTGGTACTCCGCATCGGAGATGCCGCCAGGCCCGGGGTCGGGCTGGTCGCTGGCGGGCTGTTGGCCGGGGATCCGGCGTGACTGCTGTTGATCGCCCACGGCTCCACATCATGCCGCGTGTCCCGCCGTTGTGGATACCGGTTGCGGTGGGGATCGGGGAGGAGGGGCCGGTGCAGCTGGGCGGATCGGGTGCTTTATGCTGGTAGCAGTTCCACCCAAGACCGCTGGTCTTCTTCGTGCGAACGAAGAACGAAGGTCCCGTGAGATGCGGGCGGCCCGCGCAGGAGGACGAGGCTGAAGATCGCCGCGTGCGCGTTCGCCGATCGGTACGCCCCGTGCTCTGCGCCGGGGCGTTTTGTCGTCTCAGGATCTCGACTGACTGCGGATCTCAGTCGGAAAGCAGAGAGGAGGCGACATGGCGAAGCCCGACAAGGTCGAAGCGGTCAAGGAGATCGCGGAGCGGTTCAGCAAATCGACCGCCACTGTGGTGACGGAATACCGCGGCCTCACGACGGCGCAGCTGGCTGAGCTGCGTCGCGCGCTCGGACCGAACACGACCTACCGTGTCGCGAAGAACACGCTGGTCAAGCGTGCCGCCGAGCAATCGGGTGTCGAAGGGCTCGATGAGTTGTTCGTCGGCCCGACTGCTATCGCCTTCATCGAGGGCGAGCCGGTCGACGCCGCCAAGGCCCTGCGTGATTTCGCTAAGGACAACGAAGCCCTGGTCATCAAGGGCGGCTACATGGAGGGCCGTGCCCTTTCGGTGTCCGAGGTCGAGCGGATTGCCGACCTGGACTCCCGCGAGGTCTCCCTCTCCAAGCTGGCCGGGGCGATGAAGGCCAAGCTGAACCAGGCTGCGGCGGCGTTCGCTGCTCCGGCCTCGAAGATGGCTCGGCTGGCCAACGCTCTGCAGGAGAAGAAGAGCGAGTGACCAAGGCTCCCGCGGTCCGTTCTCGGACCGGGGTGTCGCTGCTTTGCAACTGCCGTACCGCCCGTGTTCGGGCGCCGATCGGAAAGGAACGCCGTCGTGGCGAAACTGAGCAACGAAGAGCTGCTGGACGCCTTCAAGGAAATGACCCTGCTCGAGCTGTCCGAGTTCGTGAAGCAGTTCGAGGAGACCTTCGACGTCACCGCTGCTGCCCCGGTCGCCGCCGTGGCCGCGCCGGCCGCCGGTGGTGCCGCTGAGGGTGGCGCTGCTGAGGAGCAGGACGAGTTCGACGTCATCCTCGAGGGCGCCGGCGACAAGAAGATCCAGGTCATCAAGGTCGTCCGCGAGCTGGTCTCCGGCCTGGGCCTGAAGGAGGCCAAGGAGCTGGTCGAGGGCGCTCCGAAGCCGATCCTGGAGAAGGTCGACAAGGAGAAGGCCGAGGAGGCCAAGAGCAAGCTGGAGGAGGCCGGCGCTTCCGTCAGCCTCAAGTGAGCGGGCTTCGCCAGCGCTAGCTGAGAACCGGGCTTGACGCTCGGTATTCCAAGCGGGCACTCACAACTGTGAGTGCCCGCTTCTTTTTTGCTTCGTGGAAAATGCTGACTTTCTTAAATTTTGTGGAACGGACAAATCTGTCGGCATTTCGAAGAATTGCGAACTCGCCAGTAACCTCTCCGCGTCGAGCTCGTTGCACAGGTGTGACTCGACTTACCTTCGTTAAGCGCGTCACATGTGACAAGCTCCCTCTCCGGGAGATGGCCCCGGACGGGCGAACTCGAGGATGCGGAGGTGACGATGGGCGTCGAGGTGGTCGTCGAGGGACTGTCCAAGTCCTTCGGTGCCCAGACCATCTGGCGGGATGTCACGCTAACGCTTCCGCCTGGGGAAATCAGCGTCCTGTTAGGACCCTCTGGGACTGGTAAGTCGGTTTTCCTGAAGTCGCTGGTCGGCCTGCTGCGGCCGGAGCAGGGCCGGGGGGTCATTAACGGCGTGGACATCTGCACCTGCTCGGAACACGAACTTTACGAAGTGCGGAAGCTTTTCGGGGTTCTGTTCCAGGACGGTGCTTTGTTCGGTTCCATGAACCTGTTCGACAACATCGCTTTTCCGCTTCGCGAGCACACGAGGAAGAACGAGAGCGAGATTCGCCGAATCGTGCTCGAGAAGATGGAGATGGTCGGACTCATCGGAGCCGAGGAAAAACTTCCCGGCGAGATTTCCGGCGGTATGCGCAAGCGCGCCGGCCTGGCCCGAGCGCTGGTGCTGGACCCCGAGATCATCCTGTTCGACGAACCGGACTCCGGTTTGGACCCGGTCCGCACGGCCTACCTGAACCAACTGATCGTCGACCTGAACGCGCAGATCGACGCCACCTTCCTGATCGTCACCCACGACATCAACACCGCCCGCACCGTGCCGGACAACATCGGTATGCTCTTCCGCCGCAACCTCGTGATGTTCGGTCCCCGGGAAATGCTGCTCACCTCGACCGAACCGGTCGTGGAGCAGTTCCTCAACGGTCGCCGTGAAGGCCCGATCGGCATGAGCGAGGAGAAGGACGCCGGTCAGCTGGCCGCGGAAATGGCCCAGCTGCGGGACGCCGACACCGGTGTCCCCGAGATCGTTCCGCAGCTGCAGCCCAGCAACGGCCTGCCGGAGCGGGCCGCCGTGCGCCGCCGCAAGGACCGGGTGATGCGGAACCTGCACACGCTCTCCCCGGCCGCGCAGCAGGAGATCTTCAAGAGCCTCACCCCGCAGGAGCGGGCCCGCTACGGGATCGGCGGTGAGCCCGGGGTCGGCGGCTGGCCGGAGCAGACCGCCCCGACCGTCCCGGAGCGGGTGGTGGCCCAGGTGCCCGAACCGCCCTCCCGCCCGTCACCGGTGCCGCGCAACCCGGTCCAGGCGCAGCAGCCCCCGGAAGAGCCGTCCGCGTCACCTCAGCGGCGCCGGTGGTTCGGTCGCAAGCAGGGCGGTGCTCGATGAGCGCTCGCACCCCGACCCAGTTCCCGGGAGCAGGCGCGCTGCGGGAAGCCGGCCGGATGTTCGCGCTGGGGCTGGACGTCTGCCGGGCGGTGCCGAAGCGCCCGTTCCAGATCCGCGAATTCATCCAGCAGTGCTGGTTCATCGCCAGCGTCACCATCCTGCCGACCGCGCTGGTCGCGATCCCCTTCGGCGCGGTGATCGCGCTGCAGCTCGGCTCGCTGACCCGGCAGATCGGCGCCCAGTCGTTCACCGGCGCCGCCAGCGTGCTCGCGGTCATCCAGCAGGCGAGCCCGCTGGTCACCGCGCTGCTCATCGCCGGCGCGGGCGGTTCGGCGATCTGCGCCGACCTCGGTTCCCGCAAGATCCGGGACGAGATCGACGCGATGGAGGTGCTGGGCATCTCCCCGGTGCAGCGGCTGGTGGTGCCGCGGGTGCTCGCGGCGATGCTGGTCGCGCTGCTGCTCAACGGCATGGTCAGCGTGGTCGGCGTGGTCGGCGGCTACGGGTTCAACGTGCTGCTGCAGGACGGCACACCGGGCGCGTACATGGCCAGCTTCAGCGCGCTGGCCCAGCTGCCGGACTTGTGGATCAGTGAGCTGAAAGCGGTGATTTTCGGCTTCCTCGCCGGGGTCGTCGCCTCCTACCGGGGGCTGAACCCGCCGCCCGGCCCGAAGGGGGTCGGTGACGCGGTGAACCAGTCGGTGGTGATCACCTTCCTGCTGCTGTTCGCCGTCAACTTCGTGCTTACCGCCATCTACCTCGAGCTCGTACCACCAAAGGGAATGTGAATCCGTGCCTGCTCTGTGTTCCGTTGACCGCCTGGTGAGCGTGGGGAATCTAACATGGTGACGATCTCGCAGCGCGCACGGCGCGCGATGCAGCGCCCGCTGCAGACGTTGGACGACTTGGGCGACCAGATGTCGTTCTACCTGCGCGCGCTGGCGTGGACGCCGAAGGCGATCGCCCGCTACAGCAAGGAAACGCTGCGCCTGCTGGCGGAAGTCAGCTTCGGCAGCGGAGCGCTGGCGGTCATCGGCGGCACGGTCGGCGTGATGATCGGCATGTCGCTGTTCACCGGCACCGTGGTTGGTCTGCAGGGCTACTCAGCGCTGGACCAGCTCGGCACTTCGGCCTTCGCCGGTTTCGTCTCGGCTTACATGAACACCCGGGAGATCGCACCGCTGATCGCCGGGCTGGCGCTGTCGGCCACGGTCGGTTCCGGGTTCACCGCCCAGCTGGGGGCGATGCGGATCTCCGACGAGATCGACGCCCTGGAAGTCATGGGCGTGCCGAGCCTGCCGTACCTGGTGACCACCCGGGTCATCGCCGGGTTCATCGCGGTCATCCCGCTCTACGTGCTGGGGCTGCTGACGTCCTACGTGGCGGCGAGATCGGTCACGGTCTACCTGTACGGGCAGTCAGCCGGCACCTACGACCACTACTTCGCGCTGTTCTTACCTCCGGAAGACGTGCTCTGGTCGTTCGGCAAGGTCCTGGTGTTCAGCGTCGTGGTGATCATGACGCACTGCTACTTCGGCTACCGCGCTTCCGGCGGTCCGGCCGGGGTGGGGGTCGCGGTCGGGCGCGCGGTGCGCACCGCGATCGTGACCACCGCGCTGCTGAACTTCTTCGTCGACCTGGCCATTTGGGGCACTACCACGACAGTTCGGATCACCGGATGAGTACTAGAGGTGCGCTGACCACGTTGCGGCGCCGCGCGTTGGGCGTCGCGTTGCTGCTGTGCATCGTGCTGTTCTTCAGCCTCACCCTCGCCTTCTACAACCGCGCGTTCACGTCCTCGGTGGACGTGGTGGTGCGCGCGGACACCACCGGTAGCCAGCTGATGCGCGACTCCGACGTGAAGGTCCGCGGCATGATCGTCGGCCGGGTCGCCGAAGTCACCTCCGACGGTTCCGGCGCGCAGATCCACCTGGAGCTGGAGCCGGACAAGGCGCAGCTGCTGCCGAGCAACGTCTCGGTCCGGTTGCTGCCCCGCACGCTCTTCGGCGAGCGCTACGTCTCGCTGGAACTCCCCGAGAACCCGACCGGTGTGCTGCGCTCCGGCTCGGTCATCGAGCAGGACCGCACCAAGGCGGGAATCGAGATGGAGCGGATCCTGGCCGACACGCTGCCGGTGCTGCAGGCCGTGCACCCCGACGACCTGGCAGCCACCCTCAACGCCTTGGACCAGGCGCTCTCCGGGCGCGGTGAGAAGCTCGGCGAGACGATCTCGCAGCTCAACACCTACCTGGAAGGGCTCAATCCGTCCATTCCGGACTTGCAGCAGAACCTGCAGGAACTCGTCGGGGTCGCCGAGACCTACGAGGAGGCCGCGCCGGACGTCATCGAGGCGCTGGAGAACCTCACCACGACTTCCCGCACGCTCGTCGAGCAGCGGGAGAACCTCACCGCGCTGACCGCGCAACTGACCACCACAGCCGGTGATTACGAGGAATTCCTGCGGGAGAACCGGGCCAACCTGATCTCGCTGGGCGAGAGCGCTCGTCCGACGCTGGACGTGCTGGCCAAGTACTCCCCGCAGTACCCCTGCTTCCTGCGGCAGATGGCCGAGTACGTGCCTCGGGTGCGCGAGGTCTTCGGCGAAGGCACGGACGAACCCGGCCTGCACATCACGCTGGAGATCACCGCGCACCGCGGCAAGTACGTGCCCAACCGGGACGAACCCGAGTTCGCCGACAAGCGCGGACCTCGTTGCTACGACATGGACCCCCTGCCGGACCCGATCCCCGAGTACCCGCCGGACGGGCCGTTCAAGGACGGTTCCGTCCCGCCGCCCGCTTCCCGGAACTGGGACGGTGGGCTGAACCCGGCGTTGACCGGGTCCGCGCCGGCCAGCACCGTCCAGCAGGGAGCCGGCGGCAGTTCCCAGAACTCCCCGGCTGAGCAGGACCTGGTGGCGACGGTGATCGCCCCCGCGGTCGGACGGCCCGCATCGGAGATCCCCGGCTGGGGCACCTTGCTGGTCGGTCCCGTGCTGCGCGGAGCGGAGGTGAGCTACCGATGAACGGGCGCAGCATCACCGGGCCGCTGATCAAGTTCTTGGTCTTCGTGCTCGTCACGGTCACCGCCACCGGCGTGCTGACGATGACGATCGCCAACAAGGACCTGCGGCCCGCGCAGTCCTACTACGCCGTGTTCACCGACGTCACCAGCCTCAACGAGGGGGACGACGTCCGCATCTCCGGGGTCAAGGTCGGCGAGGTGGAGGAGATCGAGCTGGCCGACCGCAGGCTGGCCAGGGTCAAGTTCAACGTGGCGGACCGTCCGCTGCCGAAGACCGTGACGGCCACGATCAAGTACCGCAACCTGGTCGGGCAGCGCTACATCGCGTTGGAGCAGGGCACCGGGGACCAGACCGGCTACCTCGAGCCCGGCTCGACCATCCCGCTGGAGCGCACCAAGCCGGCGCTGGACCTCACGGTGCTGCTCGGCGGGTTCAAGCCGCTGTTCCAGGCGTTGTCGCCCCAGGACGTCAACAAGCTGGCCCACGAGATCATCCAGGTGCTGCAGGGCGAAGGCGGCACGGTGGAGAGCCTGCTGGCCCACACCGCGTCGCTGACGTCCACGATCGCCTCCCGGGACCAGGTCATCGGAGAGGTGATCACCAACCTCAACGAGGTGTTGGCCACGGTCAACACCCGGGACGAGCAGCTGTCCGAGTCGATCGTGCAGCTGCAGCAGCTGGTCTCCGGGCTCTCGCAGGACCGGCAGGCGATCGGGGACGCGATCACCGCGATGGACGGCTTGACCAACACCACCGCGGACCTGGTGACCGAAGCCAGGCCGGGTTTGCAGCAGGACATCACCGAGCTGCGGAACCTGAGCCAGAACCTCAACGACCACGAGGAGCTCACCGAGCGCTTCTTGCAGAACCTGCCCGGAAAGCTGGAAACGCTGGGCCGGACCGCGAGCTACGGCTCCTGGTTCAACTTCTACTTGTGCAGCACCAGCGGGACCGTGGGGATCGGTGAGCTCAACCTGACGCTGCCCTTGCAGCCCGTGACCCAGCCGAGGTGCCAGCGATGACCTCATTCTCCAAGCGAGATCCGCTGAAGACAGGTGTTGCCGGCATCTTGGGAATCGTGCTGGCGATCCTGCTGGCGTTGAACTTCGAGCAGCTGCCGATCATCCGCGGGACCACCTACCAGGCCCACTTCAGCGAGGCCGCCGGCCTGCGGGCGGACAACGAGGTGCGGATCGCCGGGGTGAAGGTCGGCAAGGTCACCGACGTGGAGCTCGACGGCGACAAGGTGCTGGTCACCTTCCGGGTCAACAACGCTTGGCTCGGTGACCGGACCACGGCGATGATCCGCATCAAAACCCTGTTGGGGCAGAAGTACCTGGCGCTGGACCCGCAGGGGAACGAGGAGCTCTCCACCGACCAGCCGATCCCGCTGGAGCGGACGATGGCTCCCTACGACGTCATCGAGGCGTTCAGCGACCTGTCCACCACAGTGGACCAGATCGACACCGGACAGCTGGCCACCAGCTTCCGCACCCTGACCGACGCCTTCCGCGGAACCCCCGATGACGTCCGCGGCGCGCTGGACGGGTTGTCGGCCCTGTCGCAGACGATCGCTTCCCGCGACGAGCAGCTGGACGAGCTGCTGCAGCACACCAGCCAGCTCACCGAGACCGTTGCCGAGCGCAACGCCGAGCTGGAGAAGCTCCTCGCGGACGGGAACCTGCTGCTGCAGGAGATCCGTGCCCGACGGGACTCCATCCACACCTTGCTGCAGGGCACCCGGGACCTCTCGGCCCAGCTGACCGGACTGGTCGAGGACAACCAGGACCAGCTCGGCCCGGCGCTGGAACAGCTGGACCGGGTGACCGAGCTGTTGGAGCGGAACCAGGAGAACCTCGACCGCAGCCTCCAGATGTTCGCGCCGTTCACCAGGTTGTTCGCCAACGTGACCGGTAACGGGCACTGGTTCGATTCCTACATCTGCGGTCTGCTGCCGCCCACTGTTGGACCGATCAACCGGGAGGGCTGCCACCTATGAGCCGCAACAAGCCCTCGCTGGCCAGACTGATCGCCATCGCGTCGGTGCTCGTGCTGGCGGTCGCCGGTGCCGGCTGGTGGCTGTTCCAGGACGCCGGCCAGCGGCGCATCACCGCCTACTTCGCCGCCGCGGTGGGGCTGTACCCGAAGGGGGACGTCCGGATCCTCGGGGTTCCGGTCGGCACGATCGAGGAAGTGGTGCCGTCCGGCAAGCTGGTCCGGGTCGAGATGACAGTGGACCGGGAGGTGCGCGTTCCGGCGGACGCGGTGGCGGTGGCGGTGGCGCCGAGCATCGTCAGCGACCGGTACGTCCAGCTGGCCCCGGTCTACAAGGGCGGTCCGGAGCTGGAGGACGGCGCGGTGATTCCGCAGGAGCGCACCGCGACCCCGGTGGAGCTGGACCAGATCTACCGCAGCCTCAACGAGCTCACCACGGCGTTGGGGCCCAACGGGGCCAACTCCAACGGCGAGCTGAGCGAGCTGCTCGACACCGCCGCGCAGAACCTCGACGGCAACGGCGAAGCGCTGTCCGAGACCATCCGCAACTTCGGCGAGCTCAGCAGCACGCTCTCCGGCGACAGCGAGGAACTGTTCGCCACTGTGGACAACCTGCAGAAGTTCACCGAGATGCTGGCGCGCAACGACGACGAAGTCCGCCAGTTCGCCGGGCAGATGCAGGAGGTCAGCGCCCTGCTGGCCGACGAGCGGCAGAACTTGAGCGCGGCGATGGCCGAATTGGCGGTCGCCCTGGGCAAGGTCGAGAAGTTCGTCCGCGACAACCGCGGCAAGCTCCAATCCAATGTGGAGCAATTGACCGCGGTGACCACCGTGCTGGTCAAGCAGAAAGCAGCGTTGAAGGAAGCGCTCAGCACCGCTCCGCTGGCGCTGGGCAACCTGAACAACTCCTACAACGGGGCGTCCGGAACCCTGGACACCCGGGCCGTGATCAACGAGCTCAACCAGCCACCGCTGGTCGCGGTGTGCCAGTTGCTGCAGAACGCCAGTCCCGCGGAAATCCCGGGTGACGTCGCCGGTGCCTGCGAGTCGTTGCAGGGAGTGCTGGACGGAGTGGTCGAACTGCCGACCCCGGCAGAGGTGGTGGGCTCCCTGGAGAAGGGCGAGCTGCCACCGCTTCCGTTGCCGCTCTCCACACCGGACAGCGGGCAACCCGCGGGAGGTGGCCGATGATTCGTCGTTTGCTGGCCCGGCCGGCCGACCGGGCGCGGTTCAGCTGGCGCAGCGCGCTGCGCGGCGGTGCGGTGCTGCTGGCGGTCGTCGTGCTCGGCGGGTGCGGGCGCGGCGTCTACGACATGCCGCTCCCGGGAGGTGCTGACGTCGGGGACGACCCCTACGAGGTGAAGGTGCGCTTCGCCGACGTGCTGGACCTGGTGCCCAACGCCGGGGTCCGGGTGAACAACGTCCCGGTGGGGCGGGTGAAGACCGTCGATCTGGCCGACGACGAGTGGGAAGCCGAAGTCACCGTGGTGCTCAACGGTGACGTCCACCTGCCGGCCAACGCGGTCGCCCGGCTCCGCCAGTCCAGCCTGCTGGGGGAGAAGTACGTCGAGCTGTCCGCCCCGCCGGCATCGGAACAACCGGTGGGCACGCTCTCCGACGGAGACCTGATCACCGCGGAGCGCACCGGGCGCAGCCCGGAGGTCGAAGAAGTGCTCGGCGCCCTCTCCATGCTCCTCAACGGGGGCGGGGTCGCCCAACTGCAGAGCATCACCAAGGAGCTCAACGCCGCTCTGGAGGGCCGCGAGACCGAAGCGCGGAACCTGCTGGAGAACCTCGACGAACTGGTGGCCGGGCTGGACGCCCAGCGCGACGACATCACCCGCGCCCTGGACAGCATCAACCGGCTCAGCGCGAAACTGGTCGCGCAGCGCGAGAACATCGACACCGCGCTGCGCGACATCGAACCCGGGCTGCAGGTGCTCAACGAGCAGCGCGAGCAGCTGGTGACCATGCTGCGCTCGCTGGACGAGCTGTCCGCGGTGGCCACCGACGTGGTCAACCAGAGCAAGGACGACCTGGTGCACAACATCAACCAGCTGGCCCCCACCCTCCACCAGCTGGCCGCGGCCGGGGAGAACCTGCCGAAGTCGCTGGAAGTGCTGCTCACCTTCCCGTTCCCGGACAACGCGGTGGACGGCATCGGGGGCAGTGACTTCACCAACCTCTACATCAAGGCCGACCTCAACCTGACCAACGTGCTGGGGAACCTGACCCGCAGCAGGCAGCCGCTGGTGCGGTTGCCGCAGCTGCCGCTGCCGCTGGACGACTCCCAGCAGCAGCAACCGGCCGAACAACCGCAAACCGAACAGTCCCCGCCGGCCGAGGAACCCGACCAGTCCGGCGGTCTGCTCGGCGGACTCCTGGGAGGCAACTGATGCTCAGTCGCAAAGTCCGCGTGCAGATCATCGCGTTCGTGCTGATCGCCCTGGTGGGCGTCAGCTACGTCGGCGCCAGCTACGCGGGTTTGGACCGGCTGTTCACCTCGCGTGGCTACGTGGTCACGCTGCAACTTCCCGACACCGGAGGCATTTTCGAAAACGCCGAGGTCACCTATCGTGGGGTCCCCGTAGGACGGGTCGGAACGCTGGAGCTGACCAAGACCGGTGTGGAGGTGCCTTTGGCCATCGAACCCGGCGCCCCACCCATCCCGGCCGACGTGGAAGCAGTGGTCACCAACCGCTCCGCGGTGGGCGAGCAGTACGTCGACCTGCGCCCGAAGCGGGATGACGGGCCGTACCTCGCGGACGGCTCGGTGATCCGGGAGGACCAGGCCCGAACGCCTCTGCCGGTGGAAACGCTGATGGTCAACCTGGACTCGTTCGTCAACTCGGTTCCCGAGGACTCGCTGCGAACGGTGGTCAGCGAACTGGGCACCGCGTTCCGGGACAACGGCGGCCACTTGCAGAACATCCTGGACACCACCCAGGAGTTCACCGCCGAAGCGCAGCGGCACCTCCCGCAGACGGTGCAACTGCTGGAGGACGGCAAAACCGTGCTGGCCACCCAGAACGAGCAGAGCTCGGCCATCCGCTCGTTCAGCCAGGACCTCCGACTGCTCTCCGAACAGCTGCAGAAGTCCGACGGCGACCTGCGCGCCATCATCGAGCGCGCCCCGGCGACCGCGCAGCAGCTCAGCGGGTTGCTCGAGGACAACCCGCAGCTCGGAGTGCTCCTGGCGAACCTCACCAGCACCACGCAGCTGGTGCGGACCCGGGTGGACGGTGTGGAGCAGCTGATGACCCTCTACCCGGCCGTCGTCACGGCGGCCAACACGGTCATCCCCGGTGACGGCACCGCGCACTTCGGACTCGTGCTGAACCTGTTCGACCCGTTGCCGTGCACCGCGGGATACGAGGGCACCCAGCGGCGCACCGGGATCGACACCGACCCGGTTCCGCTGAACACCGAAGCGCACTGCGCGGAACCCCCGGGCAGCGACACGTCCGTGCGGGGCGCCCAGAACGCGCCCGGCATGCGGTAGGAGAAGAGGTGAGCATGACCAGCGAACGCGCCAAGCCCCGCAGGCTCGGCCTCATCAGCTCCGCCGCGCTGTTCGCGGTGAGCCTGGTGACGTGCCTGGTCTTCGGAGGAGCCTGGGCGCTTGCGACCAACGATTCCGGGATCGAGCGCGCCCGGGTGCGCGACGAAGCGCTGCAGGCCGGGCGCACCGCGATCGTCAACTTCAACACCCTCGACTACCGGGACGTGGAACGCGGCCTCGACCGGTGGGAGAAGTACTCGACCGGTCCGTTGCGGGACGAGATCCGCAACGGGCGTCGGGACTACGCCACCCAGATCACCCAGGCGAAGAGCACCACCACCGCCGAGGTGCTGGACGCCGGCCTCGTCGAGCTCGACGAGGCCGCGGGCAAGGCCAAGATGATCGCCGTCGTGCAGGTCGAGGTGTCCCTGGAAGGACAGCAGCCCAGCGTCAAGCGGGACCGGTACTCGGCTGAGCTGACCAGGGAAGGAGACACCTGGAAGCTCAGCGCCATCGGTACCGTGCCCGTCGGCTGACGACCAGCAACCCCGAGGAGTACGAGTCGTGTCCAGTCCCCGCCGCCCGAAGTCCAACCGCCGGGTTCCGGCCCGGCGGCCGCGGGTTGCCGGGCTGCGCAAGCGCGAACAGGCAGCCGCGGTCCAGCGCAAGCAGTCGTCGGGCCGAACCGGGAACCCCGATCCGCGAACCACCGCCGAAGACCAGTCCACCGGACTGGCCACCGTCGAGGTCGAAGCGGACAGCGCCCCGCGGGAAGCCGAACCGGCGGAGCAGCCGGCCACCGGTGGCGGCGCTGAAGCCGCCGACGACTCCGCCGGTGCGGAGGAGGCGTCCGCGGACGAACGCGCTGAACCGGACGGCACCGTCGAACGCGACGAGCGCAGCGGTGCCGCTGAGCCCGAGGCGGAAGCCCCCGGTGACGACCGGCGCGAAGGACCGGACGACCGCGAAGAACCGGACGGGGCGGAAGCCGACCGGTCCGCGGGCGGAGGAACCGGCGCGGAGACCGCCGCGGAGAGCGAGGCGGACGACGGGGACACCGCGGCGGACGGTGCCGAAGAAGGCGAAGTCGAGGACGGGGAAGACCGGTCCGCACCTCGACGCCGGCGGAAACCGCTCATCGCCACCCTGCTGGTCGCTGCCGTGGTGTGCGCCGGACTGGCCGGCTGGTTCGGCTACGAGAACTACCGGCTGCGCTACCTGGGGCCGGCGGCGAACCAGTCGCTGATCGACGTCGCGGCGACCAGCGAGGTCAACGGGCAGGTCAGCGAAGCGATGGAGCGGCTGTTCTCCTACGACTTCAACGACACCGCCAAGACCGAGCGGGCCGCGAAGGAGATCCTGGTCGGTTCCGCGGTGGAGAAGTACGACGACCTGTTCCGGGTCGTCCGCGAACAGGCCCCGGAGCAGCAGCTCGTGGTGACCACCACGGTGCGCAGCAGCGCGGTCACCTGGCTGCAGGGGAACCGGGCCGAGGTGCTGCTGTTCGTCGACCAGCACGCGATGCGCTCCACCACCGGGGAGAGCACGGTCGGTCCGGCGCAGGTGACCGTCGGGGCGGTCAAGCAGGACGGGAAGTGGAAGATCGACCGGATCGTGCTGCGCTGATCCCGGCAGGCCGCGGGAAGGCCTCCGGGACCAGCCGCGCTCACCAGCCGACGTGCACCTGGGCGGCCCACCGCGCGGGAGCTCGCGGGGCCTCGTCCCGGAGGGCCCGGGCGGCCGCGTGCACCGCGCGGGCGGCGCCGTCGGTGTCCGGCTCGTCGCCGTCGAACACCTCCCGGTACACCTGGTCCAGAGCGGCCACCGACGTGTCCTCGTCCACCGCCCACAGGGTGCCGATCACGTGGGTGTACCCGGCGAAGCACAACGCGGCGGGCACCGACACCGCGGCAGCGGTCGGCACCCCGGGCTTCGTCGCGCAATTGCCCAGGTAGCAGAACTCGGCCTGCTCCAGCGGCACGTGCCCCAGCTCGACCAGGCCGAGCGACTGCTGCTCGGCGCCGCGGTCCAGCACCACCCCCGCCGCCGGGCGGGCCGGGTACTGGGTGCTCGGTTCGCAGGCGTGCCACCACGGGTGCCGCGGCAGCACCCGAACCAGCTCGGAGCCGGAGGCGTGGCTGCTGGACACGATTTCCGCCGAGGGCCAGTACTGGGCGAGCACCCGGTTCGCCCTCGGCAACTGGTAGCCGACGTTCTCGGCCGCACCCGCGGCCACCAGCGGCGTGCCGCCGGCGGGCAGCGGCCGGTTCCGGGACCGGAGCAGGCAGCCCAGCGTCGGGGTGTAGGAGAGCAGCACCCGGTCCAGCACGCTGTCGCCTTCGTGGGAGCACGCCGCGTGCACCGGCAGGTAGGCCAGTGGCCCGAAACAGCTCCACCACATCTTCGGCCAGCGGGAGCCGGGCTGGACGGCGGTGGTGTACCCCATGCGGTTGAGCACCGGGTAGGCGATGCGCCGCCAGACCCAGTCCAGCACGTCGGCGACGCCTTGCTGGTCGTTCCGCTGCACCGCGGTCAGCAGCGCGCTGGCCTTGTCGGCGGCGATCCCCGGGTCGGCCTTGGGCAGCGGGACCGTCACCGCCCGCTCGCCGATGACCACCAGCGCGTCGCACCGGTAGCGGCTGAGGTTCACCAGCACCGCGGAGCCGCCCTCGGCGGCCTGGGCCAGCTCGCTGAACGGTTTGCGGCGCAGGTGCCCCTGTTGGACCTCGTCGATCTCGGCGAGCAGCTCGTTCCAGGCGCCCACCAGCCGTTCCCGGTCATCGGTACCGGGGAACACCGGATCGGTGACGGGGCGGTCGAGCAGCCGGCGCAGCCGCACCGACTCGTCCGCCAGCTCCGGGTTGCTGCGGTATAGCTCGCCCAGCTCCCCACCGGCCGGCAGGTATTCCGCCAGGATCGCGGTGCGCCCGTGCTCCAGCAGTTCCACCGCTCGTTCCGGCTCGCCCGCTTCCAGGGCGCTGGCCGCGGCGTCGGCGGTGACCTGGGCCCAGCGCTGCTGGGTGCTGGGCGAGGAGACCACCTGCTTGCCGCGGACGACCAGCGGCAGCAGGTCGACGGCGGTGGAGAACGCTTCCGCGGCCTGGGCCCACCGCTTGTCCTGCGCGGCCAGCTTGCCGCACAGGCTGGCCGCGGCGAACCGCTGCTGGGCCGGGGCGGTCTCCTGCCGGGCGGCCTCCGTCAGGACCTGGCGGGCCCAGCGGTAGTGGCGGCGGCGCCCGGAGCGCCGGTACAGCGTGCGCAGGGCCCGACCGAGGTCGGTGCCCACGGCGGCCCGTTCCGGCGCGGTGGTCGGCAGGGCGCGGAACGCCTCGTCGAGCAGGCCGACCGCGCGCTCCAGCTCGCCGATCCGGGCGTACTGGTCGAAGCGGTGCAGGGCGACCAGTCCGAGCTGGGCCGTCGCCAGGTGGCTGAGCAGTCCGTGATCGCCGGCGGAGACCTTCTCCGCGACCTCCGCCGCCCGGCCGAGGTCCTCGCTGCTCTGGAGGTGCTTGTAGCGGGTGAGCAGGGTGATGACCAGGGACACGGCCGCGGCGGGCACCTCGTCCTCGGGGCGGGCCGCGGCCAGCGCGGCTTCTCCCGCGGCCAGCGCGTTGTCCAGCGTCCGGTTGTTCCCGCTGTACTGGAAGTAGCGGCGCAGCAGGACGCCGTAGGCGGCCAAGCCCGGCGTGCGGTTGGGGTCCGTCGTCGACATCGCCCGCACGGCCGGTGTCACCGCGTGCAGCACCCGGTGCAGCTGCTCGGCACCCCCGGTGGTGTCGGCGTGCTCGACGGCCACGGCGCTGGCGTGCCAGACGACGCGCCCGGTCAGCTGGTCTCCCGGGGGCAGCTGGCCGAGCGCGCTGAGCAGCTCGCCCGACGCCGCGTCCAGGTCGGTCAGATCACCGGTGCGGCGGAACCGCAGCAGCAGTGCTTCGGCCAGGGTGCAGCGCTGGGTCGCCTCGCCGGTCCGGCTGACCGCGCTGCGCAGGTAGCGGACGGCGCCGTCGAGGTCGACCAGCTCTTCGTGCCTGCGGTACCGGCGCAGGAGCGCGTTGCCCAGGTTGGTCACCAGCTCGCCCGCGGTGTCGCCGGAGGCCGGGGCCAGCTGCATGGCCTCCCGGAAGACCTCGGCGGCCTCGTCGTCCAGCTCCGGCCGGGCGGCCAGCTCGGCGTGCAGCTGGAGCGCGTTGCCCAACCGCAGCAGCGCCATGGTGCTGCGGTTGTCCGCCCGAGGGGTGTCCGCGACCGCGGTGCGCGCCGTCTCGACCGCTTCCGCGGCCAGCTGCGGGTCCTCGGTCTTGCGCGCCAGGTCGCTCAGCGCGAGCGCGAGGTTGCAGCGGTAGAGCACCAGGTCCTGGTCGGAGCTGCGCGCCGCGGCCACCGCCGACCGGTAGTGGTTGAGCGCGTCTTCCAGGTGCGCGGTGTCCCCGGTGCTCAGGTGGTGCAGCTGGGCGGCGGTGCCGAGGTTGTTGAGCACGCTGGCGCGGGCCGGGTCGTCGTCGGCGAGCACGCCGGCGGTGCGGCGGAACACCTCGGTGACCCACGGCAGCGCGGAGAAATCCAGGGTCGCTACGATCTTGTTCATCGCGGCGACCGCTTCCGCGTACTCGTTCTCCGCGTCCGCAGCGGGGGGAGACGGGTCGGACTGGGAGGACTGCTGAGCCGGGTTGCTGTCCGTTTCCAAGAACCAGCTGGAGCTGGACTTGCCGCTGGTCCGTCGTCCGCCCGTCCAACGCTGCAGCCTGCGTAACTGCTCGCTTGCGCGGCTGGCGTCGTCTCTCATGGGCAGTTCTCCTGTACTGCTAGAACGGCAGGCGCCCGGTGCCGGTGTGGGGTTTGCCACGTCCAATGGGCGCAGCCGGTGGCAGGCCCGCAGCGTGGTGGAGACCGCCCATCGGTGGCTGTGGCAGCTGCGCAGACCTTGGGCGGTGCTGCGCGGAGCGGCCTCGGGACTGCAGGCTTACCCGAGTGCCGGCTGGAACTCAAGGTGTGCGCGGAGGCACGAGCGGTATCGTGCGCGGGGAGGGTGCAGTGGTCGGCGGGCCGGGGTGCTGGGTCCCGTCGTCGGGAGGCGCGGCCGGCTCGCGCGGTGGTGACGGACTGCCGGGGGTTGTGCGCTCTCGGTAGTCGCAAACGGGCCGGTGATTTCCGCTGGGAGGTAAACAGCCAGGCAAAACACGGTGGAGGGTTGGTCACTTCTGGTGATCGTGTTCTGCGCCACGAGAGTGATCGCAGCTTGATCTCTTGACTGGCGGCGCTTGCGGGTTCACTCTGGTCACAACACGAGGCCAGGGTGGGAATTCGCGGGGCCCGCTCGACAGCTCGTGCGTTTGCGGCTAGACTGCTAATTTGCGCTGCCCTCTTTCCGCGTGCCCTTTGGTGGGGCGTAGGATTGTGGGCGCCATTGCACCCCTTGACAGCTGTGTTAGCGGCTTGACCGGTCTGGTCCTACCAGTCCGGTTTGTCCGGCCGGTCACCACTGATGCGGCTGTAGCCAGTTCAGAGTCCCGGAAGGACGCATCTTGGCAGTCTCCCGCGCGACCAAGGTCTCTGCAGTCTCCAACTTCACGTCGGGGATCCCTGGGGCACCCAAGCGGGTCTCGTTCGCGAACATCAGTGAGCCGTTGGACGTGCCGAATCTGCTTGACCTGCAGATCCAGTCCTTTCAATGGCTCATCGGTGACGAGACCTGGTTCCAGCGCCGGGTCGACGCCGGCGAAGAAAACCCCGTGAGCGGCCTCGAGGAAGTCCTCAACGAGATCTCCCCGATCGAGGACTTCTCCGGATCCATGTCGTTGTCCTTCTCCGACCCGCGCTTCGACGAGGTCAAGGCCTCCGTCGACGAGTGCAAGGACAAGGACATGACCTACTCTGCCCCGTTGTTCGTCACGGCGGAGTTCACCAACCACTCCACTGGCGAGATCAAGAGCCAGACGGTGTTCATGGGTGACTTCCCGATGATGACGGACAAGGGCACGTTCATCATCAACGGCACCGAGCGGGTCGTGGTCTCCCAGCTCGTCCGGTCTCCGGGCGTCTACTTCGACCAGTCCGTCGACAAGACCACGGACAAGGACGTCTACAGCGTCAAGATCATCCCCAGCCGCGGCGCGTGGCTGGAGTTCGACGTCGACAAGCGCGACACCGTGGGTGTCCGCATCGACCGCAAGCGGCGGCAGCCGGTGACCGTCCTGCTCAAGGCCCTCGGCTGGTCCGAAGAGGCGATCCGGGAGCGGTTCGGCTTCTCCGAGACGCTGATGACGACCCTGGAGAAGGACCACACCGCCGGCCAGGACGAGGCCCTGCTGGACATCTACCGCAAGCTGCGTCCGGGCGAGCCGCCGACGAAGGAGAGCGCGCAGACGCTCCTGGAGAACCTGTTCTTCAAGGAGAAGCGCTACGACCTGGCCAAGGTCGGTCGGTACAAGGTCAACAAGAAGCTCGGCCTGGACCTGCCGTACGGCACCGGCGTCCTCACCGAAGAGGACATCGTCACCACGATCGAGTACCTGGTGCGCCTGCACGCCGGTGAGGAGAGCATGCCGGCCCGGGGCGGCGCCGAGGGCGAGACGATCCCGGTCGAGGTCGACGACATCGACCACTTCGGCAACCGCCGGCTGCGCACCGTCGGCGAGCTGATCCAGAACCAGGTCCGGGTCGGCCTGTCCCGGATGGAGCGGGTCGTCCGGGAGCGGATGACCACCCAGGACGTCGAGGCGATCACGCCGCAGACGCTGATCAACATCCGTCCGGTCGTCGCCGCGATCCGGGAGTTCTTCGGCACCTCGCAGCTGTCCCAGTTCATGGACCAGACCAACCCGATCGCGGGGTTGACGCACAAGCGGCGTCTTTCCGCGCTCGGTCCGGGCGGTCTGTCCCGGGAGCGGGCCGGCATGGAGGTCCGCGACGTCCACCCGTCGCACTACGGCCGGATGTGCCCGATCGAGACCCCGGAAGGTCCGAACATCGGTCTGATCGGCTCGCTGGCCACCTACGCCCGGGTCAACGAGTTCGGCTTCATCGAGACGCCGTACCGCAAGGTCGTGGACGGTCGGGTCACCGACCAGGTCGACTACCTGACCGCCGACGAAGAGGACCGGTACGTCAAGGCCCAGGCCAACGCCCGCATCGACGAGAACGGCTACTTCCTCGAAGACCGGGTGCTGGGGCGCCGGAAGGGCGGCGAGGTCGAGCTGCTGGCGCCGACCGAGATCGACTACATGGACGTCTCGCCGCGGCAGATGGTCTCCGCCGCCACGGCGATGATCCCGTTCCTCGAGCACGACGACGCCAACCGCGCCCTGATGGGTGCCAACATGCAGCGGCAGGCCGTTCCGCTGCTGCGCAGCGAGGCGCCGTACGTCGGCACCGGCATGGAGCTGCGGGCCGCCGTCGACTCCGGTGACGTCGTCACCGCCGAGAAGGCCGGGGTGATCGAGGAGGTCTGCGCCGACTACATCACCGTCATGGCCGATGACGGCACCCGGCGCACCTACAAGCTGGCCAAGTTCAACCGGTCCAACCACGGCACCTGCATCAACCAGAAGCCGATCGTCAACGAGGGCGACCGGGTCGAGGTCGGACAGGTCATCGCGGACGGTCCGTGCACCCAGAACGGCGAGATGGCCCTGGGCAAGAACCTGCTCGTGGCGATCATGCCGTGGGAGGGGCACAACTACGAGGACGCGATCATCCTGTCCCAGCGGCTGGTGCAGGACGACGTGCTCACCTCGATCCACATCGAGGAGCACGAGGTCGACGCCCGCGACACCAAGCTCGGTGCGGAGGAGATCACCCGGGACATCCCGAACGTCTCCGACGACGTGCTGGCCGACCTGGACGAGCGCGGCATCATCCGCATCGGTGCCGAGGTGCAGGGCGGCGACATCCTGGTCGGCAAGGTGACCCCGAAGGGCGAGACCGAGCTGACCCCGGAGGAGCGGCTGCTGCGCGCCATCTTCGGTGAGAAGGCCCGCGAGGTCCGCGACACCTCGCTGAAGGTGCCGCACGGCGAGACCGGCAAGGTCATCGGCGTCCGGGTGTTCAACCGCGAGGACGACGACGAGCTGCCGCCCGGCGTCAACCAGCTGGTCCGGGTCTACATCGCGCAGAAGCGCAAGATCCAGGACGGCGACAAGCTGGCCGGCCGCCACGGGAACAAGGGTGTCATCGGCAAGATCCTCCCGGTCGAGGACATGCCGTTCATGGAGGACGGCACGCCGGTGGACATCATCCTGAACACCCACGGCATCCCGCGACGGATGAACATCGGCCAGGTGTTGGAAACCCACCTCGGCTGGATCGCTTCCCAGGGTTGGAGCATCGAAGGCGACCCGGACTGGGCGAAGCGGTTGCCCGAGGAGCTCTACGACGTGGAGCCGGGCACCAACACCGCGACGCCGGTGTTCGACGGTGCTCGCGAGGAGGAGATCATCGGCCTGCTCGGCTCGACCAAGCCGAACCGGGACGGTCAGCGGCTGGTCGGTTCCGACGGCAAGGCCCGACTGCTCGACGGGCGCAGTGGTGAGCCGTTCCCGTACCCGGTCGCGGTCGGCTACATGTACATCCTGAAGCTGTCGCACCTGGTGGACGACAAGATCCACGCCCGTTCGACGGGCCCGTACTCGATGATCACCCAGCAGCCGCTGGGTGGTAAGGCGCAGTTCGGTGGCCAGCGCTTCGGTGAGATGGAGTGCTGGGCCATGCAGGCCTACGGTGCTGCTTACACGCTGCAGGAGCTGCTGACGATCAAGTCCGACGACGTGGTCGGCCGCGTCAAGGTCTACGAGGCGATCGTCAAGGGCGAGAACATTCCGGAGCCGGGCATTCCGGAGTCGTTCAAGGTGCTCCTCAAGGAACTGCAGTCGCTGTGCCTGAACGTGGAGGTGCTCTCCACGGACGGTGCCGCCATCGAGATGCGCGACGGGGAGGACGAGGACCTGGAGCGTGCTGCGGCCAATCTGGGCATCAACCTGTCCCGCAATGAGTCGCCGTCGGTCGACGACATCGCGCACTGAACCTCGCCGCCGGTCCGCGGAGCACTGGCCGCGGACCGGCGTCCGACCCAACCTGGCACTGCTGCCCGACGGCAGCGCCCTCCGACAAAGGGAGAAGACCCGACGTGCTGGACGTCAACTTCTTCGATGAACTCCGAATCGGCCTCGCCACGGCCGACGACATCCGCCAGTGGTCGTACGGCGAGGTGAAGAAGCCCGAAACCATCAACTACCGGACCCTGAAGCCGGAGAAGGACGGGCTCTTCTGCGAGAAGATCTTCGGCCCGACGCGGGACTGGGAGTGCTACTGCGGTAAGTACAAGCGGGTCCGCTTCAAGGGCATCATCTGCGAGCGCTGTGGTGTCGAGGTCACCCGCGCCAAGGTGCGCCGTGAGCGCATGGGCCACATCGAGCTGGCCGCGCCCGTGACGCACATCTGGTACTTCAAGGGCGTCCCGAGCCGCCTGGGCTACCTGCTGGACCTGGCGCCGAAGGACCTCGAGAAGATCATCTACTTCGCCGCTTACGTGATCACCTCGGTCAACACCGAGATGCGGCACAACGACCTGCCCACGCTGGAAAGCGAGATCAGCGTCGAGCGCAAGCGCATCGCCGACCAGCGGGACGCCGAGCTGGAGCAGCGGGCCCAGAAGCTCGAGGCCGACCTGGCCGAGCTGGAGGCCGAGGGCGCCAAGAGCGACGTGCGCCGCAAGGTCAAGGAGAGCGGCGAGCGCGAGATGCGCCAGATCCGCGACCGGGCCCAGCGCGAGCTGGACAAGCTGGACGAGATCTGGGAGACCTTCACCAAGCTGGAGCCGCGCCAGCTGATCACCGACGAGGTGCTCTACCGGGAGCTGCAGGACCGCTACGGCGAGTACTTCACCGGCGGCATGGGTGCCGAGGCCATCCAGAAGCTGCTGGAGAACTTCGACATCGACGCCGAGGCGGAGGCGCTGCGCGAGACCATCCGCACCGGCAAGGGCCAGAAGAAGCTGCGCGCGCTGAAGCGGCTGAAGGTCGTCGCCGCCTTCCAGAACACCGGCAACGACCCGGCCGGCATGGTGCTCAACTGCGTGCCGGTCATCCCGCCGGACCTGCGCCCGATGGTGCAGCTCGACGGTGGTCGGTTCGCCACGTCCGACCTCAACGACCTGTACCGCCGGGTCATCAACCGGAACAACCGCTTGAAGCGGCTGATCGACCTCGGGGCTCCCGAGATCATCGTCAACAACGAGAAGCGGATGCTGCAGGAGTCCGTGGACGCGTTGTTCGACAACGGCCGCCGCGGACGTCCGGTGACCGGCCCGGGCAACCGGCCGCTGAAGTCGCTGTCCGACCTGCTCAAGGGCAAGCAGGGCCGGTTCCGCCAGAACCTGCTCGGCAAGCGCGTCGACTACTCCGGCCGTTCGGTGATCGTCGTCGGTCCGCAGCTGAAGCTGCACCAGTGCGGTCTGCCGAAGGAGATGGCGGTCGAGCTGTTCAAGCCGTTCGTCATGAAGCGGCTGGTGGACCTCAACCACGCGCAGAACATCAAGTCCGCCAAGCGGATGGTGGAGCGCCAGCGCCCGCAGGTGTGGGACGTGCTGGAAGAGGTCATCGCCGACCACCCGGTGCTGCTCAACCGAGCTCCGACGCTGCACCGCCTCGGCATCCAGGCCTTCGAGCCGCAGCTGGTGGAAGGCAAGGCCATCCAGCTGCACCCGCTGGTCTGCGAGGCGTTCAACGCGGACTTCGACGGCGACCAGATGGCGGTGCACCTGCCGCTGTCGGCCGAGGCGCAGGCCGAAGCCCGCATCCTGATGCTGTCCAGCAACAACATCCTGTCGCCGGCGTCGGGTCGTCCGCTGGCCATGCCGCGACTGGACATGGTCACCGGCCTGTACCACTTGACCCGCCAGGTGGACGGGGCCAAGGGCGAGGGCCAGGCGTTCTCGTCGGTCGGCGAGGCGATCATGGCCTACGACCGGGGCACGCTGGACATGCACGCCAAGGTCAAGATCCGCATGCGGGACATGGTCCCGCCGCGGGACGAGACCCCCGAGGACTGGGAGCCGGGCAAGCCCTGGATCGCGCACACCACGCTGGGCCGGGTGTGGTTCAACGAGCTGCTGCCGGAGGACTACCCGTTCGTCAACGAGCTGCTGCCGAAGAAGCGGCAGGCGGCGATCGTCAACGACCTGGCCGAGCGGTACCCGATGGTCACCGTGGCCCAGACGCTGGACAAGCTCAAGGACGCCGGCTTCTACTGGGCCACGCGGTCCGGTGTGACGATCTCGATCACCGACGTGGTCGTTCCGCCGAACAAGCGGGAGATCCTCGACTCCTACGAGGCCAAGGCTGACCAGATCGAGAAGCGGTACCGCCGCGGTGCGCTGTCCTACCAGGAGCGCAACGACGAGCTGGTCAAGATCTGGACGGCGGCGAGGGAAGAAGTCGCTGAGGCGATGGAGAAGAACTTCCCCGAGGACAACTCGATCAACATGATCGTGAAGTCCGGTGCCGCCGGTAACATGACCCAGGTCGTCCAGCTGGCGGGTATGCGCGGTCTGGTGTCCAACCCGAAGGGTGAGTACATCCCGCGCCCGATCAAGGCGAACTTCCGCGAAGGCCTGACGGTGCTGGAGTACTTCATCTCCAACCACGGTGCCCGCAAGGGTCTGGCCGACACGGCGCTCCGCACCGCCGACTCCGGTTACCTGACCCGGCGTCTGGTCGACGTCTCGCAGGACGTCATCGTCCGCGAGGCCGACTGCGGCACCGAGCGCGGCATCCGGATGCCGATCGCCGAGCAGCTGCCCGACGGTTCGCTGACGCGGCACCCGCACGTGGAGACCAGCGTCTACGCGCGCACCGCTGCCGAGGACGTCACCGACAGCGACGGCAACATCCTGGTCACCAAGGGCACCGACCTCAGCGACCCGATCATCGAGAAGCTGATCGAGGCCGGCATCACCACGGTCAAGATCCGCAGCGTGCTCACCTGCGAGTCCGGCACCGGGGTGTGCGCGGTCTGCTACGGCCGCTCGATGGCCACCGGCAAGCTGGTGGACGTCGGCGAGGCCGTCGGCATCGTCGCCGCGCAGTCGATCGGTGAGCCCGGTACGCAGCTGACGATGCGCACGTTCCACCAGGGTGGTGTGGCCGGTGACGACATCACCACCGGTCTGCCGCGTGTGCAGGAGCTGTTCGAGGCCCGCGTCCCGAAGGGCAAGGCCCCGATCGCCGATGCTCCTGGCCGCATCCGCCTGGAGGACAACGACCGGTACTGGAAGATCACCATCATCCCGGACGACGGCAGCGACGAGATCGTCTACGACAAGCTGTCGAAGCGCCAGCGCCTCGCGGTGATCAACGTGGACGGCACCGAACGCCAGCTGCAGGACGGCGACCACGTCGACGTCGGCCAGCAGCTGCTGGAAGGTGCGGTCGACCCGCACGAGGTGCTGCGCGTGATGGGTCCGCGGGAAGCCCAGCTGCACCTGGTTCGCGAGGTGCAGAAGGTGTACCGCTCCCAGGGTGTGGGCATCCACGACAAGCACGTCGAGGTGATCGTCCGGCAGATGCTGCGCCGGGTCATCATCATCGACTCGGGCTCCACCGAGTTCCTGCCCGGTTCGCCGGTCGAGCGGTCGGTGTTCGAGGCGGAGAACCGTCGCGTGGTGGCCGAGGGCGGCGACCCGGCGTCCGGCCGTCCGGTGCTGATGGGTATCACCAAGGCGTCGTTGGCGACCGAGTCCTGGCTGTCGGCGGCCTCCTTCCAGGAGACGACCCGCATCCTCACCAACGCCGCGATCGAGCGGTCCAGTGACAAGCTGGTCGGCCTGAAGGAGAACGTGATCATCGGTAAGTTGATCCCGGCGGGTACCGGCATCAACCGCTACCGCAACATCCAGGTGCAGCCGACGGAGGAGGCGCGGGCCGCGGCTTACGCGATCCCGTCCTACGACGACAGCTACTACACCCCGGATGTGTTCGGTACCGGTACCGGTGCCGCGGTGCCGCTGGACGACTACGACTTCGGCCGCGACTACCGCTGACGTCTGATCGGGCTGTTCCGGCCCGTCAGATTCCAGGCCCCTGTCCGTCTCCTCCGGACAGGGGCCTTTTCCTTTTCCCGTTCCAGGGCCGGTTCTGGTGCGTCGGCTGTCCGGGCGGTGGAGGCGGTTCGGGGTGAGCGGGGCGCGCCCGCGGTGGATCGGGTTCCGCGGCGGGATCTCAGTCCCGGTAGCGGGCGAGGAAGTGGGTCAGCAGCTGCTTGGACCGGGGTTTCGGGGCAGCGGCTCGGCGCAGCCGGGCGATCGCGTCGGTGAAGGTGGCGATCTCCTGCGGGCAGCGCAGCGTGCTGATCTTGTGCTGTTCCAAGTGGACGACCGGGCTCTCGCAGGGGAATTCGACCAGCATGAAGCTGCCGTGGAGCCCCGCGTGCTCGCCGGCGGAGAACGGCACGACGCGCAGCTCGATGTTGTTCGCTTCGAATGCCTGCAGCAGGTGGTGCAGTTGTTCGGCCATCACCGCTCGCCCGCCGACCGGGCGCGCCAGCACCGCTTCGTCGAGGAAGACCTCCAGCTGCACCGGGTCTTCCTTGGCGAACACGCCTTGGCGGTATTGGCACAGCTCGGCGATGCGCTGCACCTGTTCCGGTTCCGGGGTGACAGCTGCCGCCAGGGCCCGGGTGTAGCGGGGGGTTCGCAGCAGCGCGGGCACCACAGTGGAGCAGTAGTGGGTGATGGCGGTGGCCCGCTGTTCGGTTTCGATGAGGGTGGCGACGTCGGGGGAGAGGTCCAGTCCTGATTCCCACCAGGCCGGGTGGTGGATCTCCCGGGCGAGCTTGAGCAGCTTCTCGCGGATCGATTCGTCGACCTGCAGCGCGGTCAGCACCCGGTCCAGGTCTTCTTCGCCGATCGTGTGCTGGGCCAGTTCGATCCTGCTGACCTTGGATTCCGACCAGCCGAGTTTCGCGCCGAGCTGCCGCATGGACATGCCGGTTGCTTTTCGGGCTGCGCGCAACTCGCTGGCGAGTGCTCGTGCTCTCGGGGAGCCGCTCATGCGGCGCAGCTTAATCCTCCGATCCGAATTGGGAGTTGCAAGTCTCCCAGGAAATCTGGGAGTCTCCCAGGGCTGCCATGGTGTGATGGCCGGGATTTGGCGGGTTGTGCCGTGTCGTCGAGGGGCCGGCACGGCACAACCCGTGGCGCGGGGGTCAGCCCTCGAGGTCGGCCAGGGCCTTGCGGACCCGCTCCATCTCCGCTTCGAGTTCCGCCAGCTTCGCCTGCTGCTGTTCCCGGGCCTGGGTGATCACCGTGTCGATCCGCTCGGCGATCTCCTGGTGCAGTTCAGCTGCGGCCCGGGAGACGGAGGAGGCCGGGATCTGCAGTCCCTGGACGACGCGCTTGCCCGCGTGGACCAGTTCGGCCTGCCACTCGCCCTCGGCGGTCCCGGTGACGGTCAAGGTCAGCTCGACCGTGCGGGTCTTGCGGGCGCTGCTCTTGGTGCGCTTCTTCTTCGGGGGTTCCGGGGCGGGGGCGGGAGTCGACTGTTCCTCGGCGGGCGCGGGCGTCGGCGCGGCTTCGGCCGGAGCGGTCTGCTCGGTGGCTGCCTGCTCGGTGGCTGCCTGTTCGGTGCCCGTCTGTTCAGTGCCCGTCTGTTCTTCGGTCAACTTCATCTCCCTGTGTGTCGCGGAGGGGGACCTCAGCATAGAACAGGTGTTCCCCTCGTGTGCGGCGGCACGACCATTGTTGATCTTGAATCGTGGCGGGTGCTCACCGGTCCTCCAGCACCGCCAGCAATGCCTGCAGGGCAGGCTCGAAGGCATCTCCGGCGGGGGACGCGTAGCCGAGCACCAGTCCGCCCGGGTGGGAGCCGGGGTGGAACCAGTGCGCACCGAGCGGATCCAGCCCGACCGAGCAATCCCGGGCCCGCTGCAGCACGTCCGGTTCGGCTTCGCCGCGCGGGTCCAGCAGCAAGGTGAGGTGCAGGCCCGCCGAGACCCCGGCCGGCACCGGGCGGTGCCGAGCGCGCAGTCCGCCGAGCGCTTCCAGCAGTGCTGCCCGGCGTTTCCGGTACACCGCGCGCGACCGGCGGATGTGCTGATCGTAAGCCCCCGACCGGATCAGCTGAGCCATGGTCAACTGTTCTACCAGTGGGGCGTGGCCACCGCTCTCCCGCTTGAGCTCCCGCAGCGGTTCCACCAGCCGGTGCGGCACCGCCAGCCAGGCCAGCCGCAACGCCGGGGCGAGGGTTTTGCTCGCGGTTCCCGCGTAGACGACGTCCTCCGGGGCCAATCCCTGGATGGCGCCGATCGGTGGGCGGTCGAACCGGAACTCGCCGTCGTAGTCGTCCTCCAGCACCAGCAGGCCGCCCGCCCGGGCCAGCTTCACCAGCCGGGTGCGGCGGGCGGAGCTCAACGCCACCCCCAGCGGGTACTGGTGCGCCGGGGTGATCACCGCGGCATCGCCGGTGATCTCGTCGACCGCGAGCCCCTTCTCGTCGACCGGGACGCCGCGCACGGACAAGCCCAGCCGGGCGGGGATCGAGCGCAGCAGCGGGACCGAAGGGTCTTCGAAGTCGATCGACTTCCCGCCCTGGTCCTGGAGCACCCTGCTGAGCAGTGCCAAGGCCTGGCTGTAGCCGTTGCAGATGACGATCCGATCCGGACTGGTGACCACCGCGCGGGCCCGGGAGAGGTAGTCGCTGAGCGCTTCCCGCAGCGCGGGGTGCCCCTGCGGATCGCCGTAGCCGAGGTCTTCCGCCGAGGCGGACTCCAGCGCTCTCCGGCTCGCCGCCAGCCAGTCCCGACGCGGGAAGGAGCTCAGGTCCGGGCGTCCCGGCCGGAAGTCCCACAGCGGGGCGGGCTCCGGGTCTGCTGCCGGTGTCGGCTGCGCCGGCGGTTCGGTGGTCAACCGCTCGGCGACCACCGTGGGCGCCCCTTGCCGGGACAGCAGGAACCCCTCGCTGGTCAACTGCTGGTAGGCGCGGGTGACGGTGCCGCGGGCCATGCCCAGCTCCTGGGCCAGCGCCCGGGTGGAGGGGAGTTTGCTGCCCGCGGTGAGCCGGCCGTCGCGGATCGCCGCGCGCAGCGCCTCGGCCAGCTGCAGGCTGTCCGCCCGGCCCGTCCGGTGCGGGTGCATTCCCAGCGAGGCGGCCCATCCGGCTGTCACACCGCGGACGATACCGAAATTTCCCCTTGGTTCCGCGGTGAACTTGCCAGATGATGTTAACTGCATCATGAACGCAGAGCTCTGCTGTTGGTAGCCGGATGCCGGTGATAGCTTTCCGGTGTCCGCCGATCTGCTCCGTGCGGGGGATGTCGTGCCTGACGACCTCAGCGCTGCTGAACGGATGGTTCGCGAGTGGCAGCAGCGTGCCACCGAAAAGGCCGAGAAGTTCGGCCAAATGCAGGCTGCGATCCAGTCGATCACGGTCACCGAGTCCTCCCAGGACGGTGCGGTGCAGGTGACCGTGGGGTCGAACGGCATCCTGCAGGACCTGCAGCTCTCCGACAGCGCGGCCAACCGCTCGATGTCCGCGCTGGCCTCCGAGATCATGCGCACTGTGCAGAAGGCCCAGGCCAAGCTCCCGGAGCTGATGCAGGAGGCAGCGGCCAGCACGGTCGGGCTGGAAGACTCCGCTGTGCAGCACGTGCTCGGCAAGGCGCGGGAGGCGTTCCCGCAGCCCCCGGAGGAGCAGGACGACGGTGCGCAACGCTACTCCGGTCCGCAGGAGATCGGGTTCGACGAGCAGGAGGACGTCGAGCAGTCCGCTCCCGATGCGCGGCGCAGCGGTCCTCAGCGCCGCAGGCCGGACGACTTCGACGACGATGACGAGGACTTCAGCGATCAGTCGTTCCTGCGCTGAGCCGGCGCCGGGATCCGGCGGGATTTCGAGCCATGCCTGACCAGGTGAGAATCGCACCCGACGACCTGCACACCCATGCCTCCAAAGTGGATGGTGTGGCGGATCGGATCGGCACGGCGGTCGAAGCGGCTCAGCAGGTCACTTTGGACAACGACGCCTACGGCATCCTCTGCCGGCCGTTCGCCTGGATGCTGGACCCCGTTGAGAAGCAGGGCGTGGAAGCCCTGAAGAGGGCCGCTGAAGCCATGCGGGAGACCGCGGAGAACGTGCGAGCCGCCGCGGACGAGTACCGGACGGTGGACGAGGGCAACAGCGATGCGTTCCGGAGATTGCAGGCGTGAGCGGTCCGCTCGCGGCCCGATCGGGCCTGGTGCGAGGTGCGGGGCGAAGGGGCGGGCCGGAGTCCGTCCGCCCAGCGGATCACCCCTCGCTGACATGCCACAGTGGACTGTAGGGTTCACCGAGCGGTCACCGCGGACGTCTCCTCCCCGGCGCGCTCCCGGTGGTCGTGCGCCAGCTGTCGCGGAACTGCACCGCTCAACCGGCCCCGGCCGTTTTCCCGGGCGTGCTGCGGAGAGCGGCTCCGAGCGCTCAGCGCAGCAGCTCGGCCGATCGGAGAGCGGGGACCGCGCCACAGCACCGGCCGTCCCCAGTCCCCGGTCGCGGGGAGGAGCTCCCGCCGCAGCTGCGCGCGGTCCTGGGCGCACCGAACCTGCTGGACGAGCTGCTGCTGCGATCGACCGCTCGGGGTGCTCCGATGCCGCCGGAACGGTGTGCGGCAACATTGCTGGAGCCCAGTGCGGGGCTCGGGCCTCCCGCAGCGTTGGTCGCAGCAGCTGGAACTGCGCGAGGTGACCGGAAACCCGGCCGGAGAGGTGCTGGCCGGGCCCAGTCCCCACCCGCCGGCGCGTCCGGCCTGGGCAAAGCGGTATCCCGCCTGGTGAGGAGAACATCGGCGATGACGAACGGTCAGCAAGGCGGTCCCGGCGCGCCCCAGTTGTCGTGGACCGAGCGGTTCCGCGGCGCTCTGCTCGGCGGCGCCGTCGGTGATGCTCTCGGCACCGGTGTGCGGCACCTGGAAAGCCGCGAGATCCAACGCAGATTCGGACCGGGCGGCCTTGGTGACTACGTGCCGGTGTACGGCCGCCCCGGCGGCTCCAGCGAGGTCACCCAGCTCGTCGCGTTCACAATGGACGCTTTGCTGCGGGCCAGGGCGGCGAACTCCGCGCCCACCGCGCAGTGGCTGCCCACCTGGTTCGCGATGGTGAACTACCTGCGTTGGCTGCACACCCAGGGCGTGCCGTGGCAGTACGCGATGTCGGCCTTCCTGCGGACCGAGCCCGAGCCCACCGGTTGGCTGCTGAACCGCGGCGAGCTGTACTCCACCCGCAACCCCACCGGACAGCAGCTGCCGATGATCGGCCGGATGGCCACGCAGCCGCCGCTGTCCGGCGACGCGGTGCGCCCGGTGCACGACCGGGACGGCAACGCCGACTTCGCGGCGTGGGTCGCGCCGGTGATGGTGTGGTCGAACCGGCCGGAAGCGGTCTACGCCGCCGGGGCGAGCATCGCCCACCTGTTCACCTCCGGGCCCAACGCCGTCGGCGCCGCCGGGTTCCACGCCGACGTGCTGGCCCAGTTGATCCGCGGCATCCCGCTGTGGGACGCGGTCACCGCCACCGAGCAGCACCGCCTCGGCGTCGCGTACCAGGTCAACGGGGTCCCCGCGGATGTTCGCCGGACCGTGCACGCGGCGATGTTCGTCGGGCGGAGCGGCCGTCGGCTCACCCCCGCCGACGTGGACGTGGAATTCGACGTGGAGGCGAAACCGGGGGAGCTGGGAATAGCGCTGGCCGCCGTCGGCAGCACGCGCAACTTCGTCGACGCGGTCCGCGTGGCGATCAACCACTCCGCGGACAGCTGCGTCAGCGGAGCGCTCGCCGGGCAACTCGCCGGTGCTCTCTACGGGGTCGGCGCGATCCCGCAGGCCTGGTTGCAGCAGCTGGAGCTGCGGCAGGTCGTCGAGACCTTGTGCCGGGACGCCGGTGAGGCGTTCGCCCCGCCGCAGTGGGCGCAGCGGTACGCGCCGCAGCCGGCCGCCCCGGCCCGCGGCCGCCAGCACAGCACTGCGGACAGCCAGGCGGAGCAGACCACCGTGCTGCCGCTCATCCGCCCGGAAACCGAGGCCGCGGTGGGCGAACCGCCGTCCGCTGCGGTGCAGGCCCCGCAGTCGGCGGCGCCTGATCCGGCCGGCGAAGTGGCCGCGCCCGCCTTCCCGTCGGTTCCCGAGGAGACCCCGGCGGAGACCACCGGCCCCATCCCGGTGCCGGTGGACGGCGACACCGCCCTCCTCGCCAGCGGCGAGCCGACCGCGCCGCAACCGGTGGTGCCGGAACCCGATCCGCACGAGCGAGCGGACCAGGAAGGCGACTCGCAGCCCGCAGCGCCCGTCGAGGACGAGACCACCGCTCCCGTCCGGGAACCGGACGAAGAGCCGGCGGTGGAAGAAGTCGCCCCCGTCGAGGAAGCCGAAGGAGCCGCCCCGGCGGAGGAAGCCGAACCCACCGCACCGCGACCGAGCGAGCTGGCCGAACCGGTCGAGGACGGGGTCGCCGCCGCGCCGGTCAGCGACCCCGGAACCCCGGAGGCGGGAGCGCCGGCAGCTCCAGAAGAGGAGGAGTCGGAAGCCCCGCAGGTGGAGGCACCGGCAGAACCGGTTGCGGAGCTCGGGCCGGACTCCGCGGTGGCTGAGGTGCCCGAGCCAGCGGCGCAGCCGACGGGTTCGGACGGATCGGGGCCTGCCGCGGAAGAAGTGGTCGAACCGGCAGCACAGCCGACGGACTCGGCCGAACCGGGCCTCGGGGCTGCGGCGGAGCACGAGTTGTCCGGCCCGCTCCCGGGAGCGGTGCCCGAACCGGTCGAGCCGAAGTCGACCGAGGCGGAAGCGGAGGAGCCCGCCCCGGAACCGGACGACTTCGAGCCGGTGTCCCCAGCGGACGCGGACCGGCGGGAAGACCCCGCCGAACCCGCCGATGCCGGGTCGGAACCGGTGCTCGCCGCGGAGCTGCCCACCGAGCCGGACGGCGCCGGGCTCGTTCCGCAGGGCGAGCCAGAACCCGTTGGGGAGCAGGCCGCCACGCCGGGAGCCCCCGAGCCGCTCGTGGAGCAGTCCACCGCGGACCCCGAGCCCGCCGCCGAGCCGGACGGAAACGAGCCCGCGGGGCAGGTGGCCTCGGCCGAGCCGGCCTCCGGTGACGATCCCGAGCCCCCAGCCGAGGAACCGGGCTGGTTCACCGAACCCGCGCTGCCCGAACCGGAGCAGACCACCACGGCAGCGCACGGGGACCTGGGCGAGCCCGGGACGGCCACCGAGCAGCACGTCGCTGACACCGCGCTGGAGTTCCCCGAACTGCCCGAGCCCGAGGCCTCCCCGGCTTCGGTCCGAGGCGGGCACGCCAAGCAGGAGGACGACCGGCGGTCTGCGCCGTCCTTGCCCGAGCGGGTCCTCGGCTGCTTCCTCGGCGGTGCCCTCGGCGACGCGCTCGGGATGGCGACCACCGCGCAGCGGGGCAGCTCGGACGTGCACGACGGAGAGCTCAGCGACAAGACCCAGCTGTCGCTGTTCACCGCCGAAGGTCTGATCCGCGGCAGCATGGCGAGGCGGTTGTTCGGCGCGGAAGACCCGCTGCCCCAGATCCAGCTCGCCTACCAGCGATGGCTGCACACCCAGGGCGTGCCGTGGCCATCGGCCGCCGGGCCCTTCCGGGACGACTTCCCCGCACCCGACGGCTGGCTGGTGGGGGTCCCGGAACTGTTCCGCAGCCGCATCTCCGACGGAGCGGCGCGGCAAGAGCTCGCTCGTTTCGCCGAGGGGCGTCCGACCGGCACGCCGACCGAGCCGGTCAACGATTCCGCCGGCAACGGCGGGCTGGTGCGGGTCGCCCCGGTGGCGTTGTACTCCGCCGACCCCGCCGAGGTCTTCCAACTCGCCACCCGGGTCGCCGCGCTGACCCACGGCCACCCCGACGGGCACCTGCCGGCCGGGGCGCTCGCGGTGATCGTGCAGCAAGCCCTGCTCGGTCGGGGGCTCGACGACGGCGTGTGGCTCGCCCTGCAGGTGCTGGAGACCTGGCCGGGGCACGAAGGCACGACCACCCGGTTGAAAGCCGCGGTCGAGCTCGCCGAACGCGGTTCGCCGGAGCAGGCCGCGGAAGTGCTCGGCACTCCCGACACCGGTGCGGGGGCGCTGGCGGCAGCGGTCTGCACCACGTTGGCCGCGGGGGACGATCTGCAGCTCGCCCTGAAGGCTTCGGCCGACTGGGCAGCTGACGGCGATGCGGCCAGCGCGGTTTGCGGGAACATCGTGGGCGCCCTGCACGGGGTGCGGGCCCTGCCCGTGGATTGGCTGGCCGGGTTGGAGCTGCGGGAGGTCGTCGAGCGCATGGCGCTGGACTGCCTCGCCGAGTTCGGCCGCGGAGCGTTCCGGAGCGGGCAGGAGGAGACGGACTCCCCGGACGATGCGGAATGGCGGGACCGCTACCCGGTGCGGGCGCACGGCACCGGCGGTGCAGCGGTCCACGCCGAGGAGACCGGGGGTGCGCCGGATGCGGGGACCGCGGGTGCCGGGGGTGGCGAGGCCCAGGAAGAAGCCACCCAGGTGCTGCCGGCGGTCGACCCGGAATCGGTGCACGAGTTCCCGGCTCCGAAGCCGGCCCCGCGCCGGTTCGGAACAGCAGTGCCCGATGGACCGCTGCGAGACGAGCACCGGTGATCCGCGGGGCGCCCTCCGCCGGCACCCGGGCCTGCGCGAGGTCGTCGGTGCTGCTGCGCGGGGTCGGTTGGTGGGCATGGCCTGGAACTGCGCGACGCGGCCCCGGGTTCCGGGGCCGCGTCGCCGCACTGCCGCAGCAGCCCGCCGGTTACCATGATCACCGGACGCCGCGGCATCCCGGAGCGGTGCGTTCGATCTGGACCGCGAGCAGGTGGATGCCGGGATCGCCGGCGTGCTGCCGCGGTCGGGTCAGGACCCGGTGGCCGGCAGCTGGCTCGCGCAGTTGGAAGTCGTCGGGCACCGTCGTCGTCGGCCGGGGTTGCGCGCGCGGGTACAGTGTTGGGGTAACACGAGATGCGCTCGACAGACCCGCTGGGCAGCGGGTGTTCGGAAGATCAGCAGGTCAAACCGACCCCCGTTTTGACCCTCTGAGAACGGGGCAGGTATCTTTATTTATCGGACCCGACCCCATCGGGTCGATCCGCATGCCCGTGCATGACGAGGCCGAGGGCGAGATTTCTCGTTTGTCGGTCACGGCAGCGCCGAGCGGCGTGTGGAACTCCTCCTGCCAGCCCGCTGGGGTCCTTCCCGATCGGGACGCCACGGCGCCGCAAGTCCGGGGAGTGGGCGACACGCCCGACCTCGGGGCGCGGGGGAGTCCTGAACACAGTGCCTGACAGGTGCTCGACGCCAGGGGCACAGAAGCTCGAACGAGCGCTGCTTGGACGAGTACCCGTAAAGACGCGAACGCTGACAGAAAGCCGGTCCATGCCCACCATCCAGCAGCTGGTCCGAAAGGGCCGCCAGGACAAGGTCGCGAAGACCAAGAGTGCGGCGCTCAAGGGGAGCCCGCAGCGGCGTGGTGTGTGCACCCGCGTGTACACCACCACTCCGAAGAAGCCCAACTCGGCACTGCGCAAGGTCGCTCGTGTCAAGCTCACCAGTGGCATCGAGGTCACGGCCTACATCCCGGGTGAGGGCCACAACCTGCAGGAGCACTCGATCGTGCTCGTTCGTGGCGGCCGTGTGAAGGACCTCCCCGGTGTGCGCTACAAGATCATCCGCGGTTCCGCTGACACGCAGGGTGTGAAGAACCGCAAGCAGGCCCGCAGCCGGTACGGCGCGAAGAAGGAGAAGAGCTAATGCCCCGGAAGGGTCCGGCCCCGAAGCGGCCGCTGAGTGCTGATCCCGTGTACGGTTCGCCTCTGGTCACCCAGCTGGTGAACAAAGTGCTGGTGGACGGCAAGCGTTCGCTGGCAGAGCGGATCGTTTACGCGGCGTTGGAAGGCTGCCGGGAGAAGACCGGCACCGATCCGATCGTGACGCTCAAGCGCGCCCTGGACAACGTGAAGCCGACCCTGGAAGTCCGCAGCCGCCGCGTCGGTGGCGCGACCTACCAGGTGCCGATCGAGGTCCGTCCGGGCCGTTCGACGACGCTGGCGATGCGGTGGTTGGTCACCTATGCCCGCCAGCGCCGGGAGAAGACCATGGTCGAGCGCTTGATGAACGAACTGCTGGACGCGAGCAACGGTCTCGGCGCGAGCGTCAAGAAGCGCGAAGACACTCACAAGATGGCGGAGTCCAACCGGGCCTTCGCGCACTACCGCTGGTGACGTCGGGTCGGCAATGCCCGCCTCGGCTCACCGATTCGACAGCTTGCACCTGCTGTAGGAACGGGGAAGAAACTCGTGGCACGCGACGTGCTGACTGACCTGACCAAGGTCCGCAACATCGGCATCATGGCCCACATCGATGCGGGCAAGACCACCACAACCGAGCGGATCCTGTTCTACACAGGCATCACCCACAAGCTCGGTGAGACGCACGAGGG